>AQTU01000006.1:0-72942 GCA_000385835.1 Streptococcus mitis 13/39
CATAATATAAAATGCGTCATATCAAGAAAATAAGAATCTTGATATGACGCATTTTTTGATGAAGATTTTTACAAAGAGTTTCCTAGATTCTTTATGATTGTTGAAACGGCATAAAATCTGAATCAAAGGAGATATTATCCCATTCTTCAGGACTGATAAAATTTAAAAATAGATTTTTAAATTCTTCCAGCTCATAATCTGAATGGCAAATCCATTCTTTACCGGTAGAGACATACCATTTTCCGAGACTTTTCAATTCTTCATTCGTCAAACACGGTATTTGAGAACATTTTTCGAAATTTATAATATAAACTTTTTCATAAATTGATTGGATAAAATCTTTGAACATCTTTTTGCCTCACTAGAATTCTATATCTAATTACTCATTCTACTACTCAATCACTTGAGTTTCCGCTACTTTCTTGTACCAATGAGCTGATTTCTTAGGATAACGTTCTTGAGTTTCAAAGTCTACATAGAAGAGACCGTAGCGTTTTTCATAACCATTTGACCATGAGAAGACATCCATTAATGACCAAATGAAGTAACCTTTTACATTAGCACCATCTGCAATCGCATCAGATAAGACTTCCAAGTGTTGTTTCACATAATCAATACGTCCATCATCGTAAACAGTGTTATCGACGAACTCATCTTTATAACCAAGTCCATTTTCAGTGATGTAAATCTTCTTGTAGTTCGGATAATCTTTCTTCACGCGCATGATTTGGTCATACAAACCTTGAGGTAGATAATCCAATCCCAGTCTGTACGTGGCACATAATCCGGAGCTACACGACGACCAACACCTTTGATTTGGTATTTGGAACTTCCTTTTTCACCCTTACCATTATGGATAATTTCAGTTTCTCCATCAAAGGCTTCCATCCAGTCACTCATATAGTAGTTGATTCCAAGGAAGTCATTCAAGTCTTTTGCAGCTTCTAATACTTCGAAATCTTCTTCACGAAGATCTAAGCTACCACCATTGACTGATAAGATATGGTTGACACCTTCTATCGTTTCAGCTGAATAGCGACCTAGATAAGTTGCATCCAAGATAAATTTATTGTGAATAATATCTTCCAACTCAGCTGCACGAACATCTGCAGGATTTTCAGGATCTAGAGGATACTTAGTAGGCAGAGCATGAACAACCCCAATTTCACCTTTATAGCCTTTCTCTTTGTACAATTTTACTGCACGTGCATGAGACACCATCATATTGTGGTGCGATTGGAAGACTTTGGCAAGATCGTACTGAATACCTGGAGGGAATTTACCAACCAAGTATTGACCATCACCAATTGGCCCAATTTCATTAAAGGTTGTCCAATAGTTTACTTCTGGGAATTCTTCAAAACAGAAAGCCGCGTAGTCTACAAAGTGTTCAATGTTTTCACGGTTTAAGAAGTCGCCATTTGAGTGGAGAGCTTCTGGTGTGTCAAAGTGATGAAGAGTTACAAAGGGCTCAACGTGACGTTTGTGACACTCTGCAAATAAATTATGATAAAACTCAACACCTTTAGCATTTACTTGACCGTAACCAGTCGGGAAAATACGTGACCAGGCAATAGAAATTCGAATACCATTGACACCATACTCTTCTGCCAACTTGAGGTCAACTGGGTATCGATTGTAAAAATCACTGGCTGGTTCTGCAGTGTACCAGTAGTTATCTTCAAGATATTTATCCCAAGCAACTGGTCCTTTTCCATCAGTATGTGTAGCACCTTCTGCTTGATAGGCAGCTGTTGCGCCACCAAAAATAAAGTCTTTTGGAAGTATTTTTGTCATTTTTTCACCTATTTCTTGATTTAAAATAAAGTAAAAGTGAGAGGAGATGAGTCAGTGAGCCATCCTTCTCCATCTCACTTCTTGTACCAAGTCACCGAATTGTGACATGAGGAGTAAAAACGATATCTTTTTACCGACGAATTAATAAGGCGATTAGGAAATTCGCCATAGCAATTTCCGTAACGAGAGGAAACTATTTCATAGTCCCTATTATTAATCGAATTGTGACATGAGGAGGTAAAAACGATATCTTTTTACCGACGAATTAACAAGGCAATTAGGAAATTCGCCATAGCGATTTCCGTAACGATAGGAGACTGTTTCAGAGTCCCTATCGTTAATCGAATTGCGCTTGTACAAATGCAAGAGCACCTTTTCCATCACGAGTTAATTTGATGTATTGAGCTCCCTCTGTTTTCGCAAGTTTAATATCGAGTTTATCTGTTTCTGCTTTCATGTCTTCAAAGTTTGAAGCAACTTGAGGGGCAAGGATAACCAAATCAAACTCTGGTAACATTTCACGGTGAGCACCATAGCCACCTGCTGCTGCTTTCACAGGGACATTGTATTCTGCTGCTGCCTTATTCAAAGCATTCGCAAGAAGTCCACTTGTCCCTCCACCTGCACAGAGAACGAGGACATTTGTTTCTTCAGTGATGGTATTTTGTGCTGCATCGACACCCGCTTTTTCAAGAATAACATCCGCTTTTGCAGTGTTGAAGTTTGCAGCAACTTTTTCTTTCAATTCATCATTAGACTTACCTGAACGTTCTTCTTCAAGAATTTGTTCATCATAGACTTTAAGGAATGGATAGTAAATGACTACATCAACCACGATTAGAAGGGCAGCAAGAATGAATGATAGAACTTGGAAGTTAGTACCAAGAACTAGACCTAGTGGAGCTGGGGTTGTCCATGGTAGATTAGCAGTAAATGAATTCATTCCAAGAGTTTCAATGAAGAATTTAAAGATCCAAACGTTGCGATAGGAGCAAAAATAAATGGAATGAAGAAGATTGGATTCAATACAAGCGGTGCACCAAACAAGATTGGTTCATTTACACCAAAGAATGTTGGAACTACTGAAGCACGACCGATGGCACGGTTACGTTTTGATTTTGTTAACCACATGAACATGAATGGAACAACCAGTGTCGCACCAGTACCACCCATGGTAACGATAAACATTTGTGTACCAGAAGTAAGAATCTTGTCAGCGTGCATACCTTGTTGGAGAAGGTTCAAGTTGACTTCGGCATTTGCATAGGTAATAGCTGCGATAGCAGGTTCAACAATAGATGGACCATGGATACCAACAAACCAGAAGAAGGCAAAGGCACCAAAGATAATGGTAATACCAAGATAGCCATCAGCTGCAGAGAATAATGGTGCAAAGAATTTACCGATTGATTCAGCTACGCTTGCACCAACAAAGTGACGAGCTAGTAAATCAAGAGCATAAAGTGAAACAACTGATAGAGTGAATGGAATCACATCTTTAAAGACTTGTGAGATATTTGGTGGAACTTCGTCAGGCATACGAATAGTGACGTTGTTCTTAACACAAACCTTATAGATTGCTACAGTAACAAAGGCAGCAAGGAAGGCTGAAAGCAAACCTTTTGTCCCCAAGAATCCAGTAGCAAGACCATTTTCGATAGGATCAGCTGCCAACATCAACAAACCAACAATCGCTGCTAACAGGGTTGACATATAGTTGATTTGATTGGTTTTCTCCATGCTTCGATTGACTGAGTCGGTCAATGACTTAGCTGTTGTACCAGCTACCAAGAGAGCCAGAATACCCATAGAATAGCTATAAGGTTTCATCAGAAATGCTACAACTTCATCAGACCATTTAAAGCCCCATGAGTTTGGTACAAAGGCGATTAAGATAAAGATACTTGAGAAGAGAATAACAGGCATACCTGCAATGAAACCATCACGAATAGCACGAAGATAGATATTACGAGATAGTTTCTCAAAGAAAGGCTTTCCTTTCTCGATAAATGCAATTAATTTAGTCATTACTTAACTCCTCTCTTGTAGAGTTCAATTAAATGATGCATCAAATCTTTTAACAAAATAGTTGTCATCAAGTGGTCTTGGCCATGCATCATGGTTACACTATAGGCCAAATCCTCGCCAGCTGCTTCCTTAGTCAACAGACTTGTTTGAGCGTGGTGAGCCTCTGCAATGCAAGAACCAGCTTCCTCTACCAGAGCGTCCGCTTTTTCAAAATCACCAGCTTCAGCAGCTTTCAAGGCTTCCAATAGTTTTGAACGAGCGTCGCCAGCATAGGCTACGATTTCAAAACCTAACAATGTTACTTCTTCTCTATTCATGATAGAATTCTCCTTATATGGTTTTAAATAAATTTTTATGACAATAAACGTTGGATATGTAGAACTAGATAAACTCGTTCACTTTTATACAAATCAAGACCCGTATGTTGCGTAATCACATCATAGATCTTGGAACCAATTTCAAAGGCTTTGGGATAGGATTGTTTAATATGATCTTCCATATCCAGAAGTGATTGGTTATCATCTCTAGATCTGTCTAAATAATCCAAGAAATAATTCAGATGAATCATAAAACGATCATAGAAATGGTTATTCTCTTTGGTTCGTTGAATTGCATAGTCCGTTAAAACTTCTTCAACATTCCTGAGAATTTCTTTCCTCTTATCAATCGACTCCACAAGTTCCACTTCATTTTCACCTTCGGCATTAATGAAATGATAAGCAATCCGAATAATTTCGTCCTCAGGAAAATGATCTGCTAGCTTCTGACGGTAAATTTCAAATGCTTCATTTGCGATTTGAAAAGCGACAGGATACTTAGCGGAAATATCTGGCAGATTACTATCCTTGTACCTTCCTTGTGCTAGAGCTTGGTAAGAACAGTAAATATGATCTGTCAAGGTTACGTAGAGATACTCTTGAATCGGATAATGATATTTCTTTGATAGCTTATCAATGATTTCATAGGTCACTGTGATAAAATCAAGCGGAACATCTTTGAGGAGAGCCATAAAGTTTTCTCTTGACTCTTCGGTCTTCATCCGAAAGATTTTCTCAACCTGATGTTCAGCAATCAAATCCCCTTTCTTCTTTCCAAATGTAATCCCCTTACCAATCACAATCACTTCTTCTCCTTTATCATTTCTGACAAGCGAGACATTGTGATTCATTGGATTTAGAATTCGATACATGTCAACCTCCTTTTATATCTTAAAGGTATATTAGTACAAAAAATGACCACAAATGAACTAGAAAATCAGCCGATTTCTAATTCACCTGTGATCATGCCTAATATTACTTAGTAACACTCACCTTGTATTAACTTGTGATTTAAGTATAGCACAAGTAAGTTATTTTGTAAACCTTTACATACAACTTTTTTAAAATTTTTTTAGATTCATGTTCCTAACCTAGGAGGACTTGCTTACACGCGTTCTTTCCATGAAGTTGCTGTTGTTTGAAGGACTTTATTGAGCTCATCAATGTTTTCAAATCCAGTTGTGCGAAGCCATTCGCGAGCTGCTGCTTCACCATCTTTGATGTAAGCTTCAACTGATCCTGCCCATGTAGCACGGCCACAAAGAACTCCGTTAAAGTTTGCACCTGATTCATGAGCAAATACAAGAGTATCTTGGAAAAGTTTAGCTGATACACCTGCACTCAAGTAGATGTAAGGCAAGTTAGTTGCTTCATCTTGAGCTTTGAAGAAGGCTGCTGCTTCTTCACGTGTATAAACTACTTCACCTTCAGCGAATCCTTCAACATATTTAATATTAACAGGAACTTCAACTTTCAAGACATCAATGTTAAAGCGTGGGTCTGAGAAGACTTTCATAGCACCAATAACTTTGTGTGGTTTTACTTTAGCATATTCTACAGAACCAGCGTCCGCAATTTTTTCATCGTAAGCAAGGATTTCAAGGAAGAATGGGATATCTTCAGCCACACATTCAGAACCAATACGTTCGATGTAAGCTTGTTTTTCTTGGTTAAGTTCGTCTGAGCTATCTACATCATAGTAAAGCAAGAATTTAACCGCATCTGCACCTTCTTCTTTAATACGTTTTGCAGACCAAACATCCAAGCAGTCTGGCAAGCGTTTTGTGCTTGTTGTGTCGTAACCTGTTTTTTCATAAGCAAGGAGAAGACCAGCTTTTTCATCAAGAGCTTTAGTCGCTGGAAGTCCATATTCAGGATCAAGAAGCATTGATGATGCGTATTTAGTCAATTCATCTGCTACCAAGACCTTCAGTTCTTCCATTTGAGCCACAGTTGGTTCTTCTGTTTGGTGTTGAGCCATGAGGCGTTTCAAAGCACCACGTTGGTCAAATGCAAGAGCTGAGATGATACCATTTTCATCAGAAAGTTTTTCTAAGCGTGCACGTTTTTGTTCTGTTAAAGCCATTTTATACCTCTTTTACTATTAATTGATCATATAGAGCTTGATAGTTGGCCATGTTGACATGACCAGTCATTTTTTCTTGAGCATTGAGCATACCAAGGACATTTGCCTTGATGAGTAATTCTGCATCCGATTCTTTGTGAAGAAGTCCTGAAGAAATCCCTGCTACAGTAGAATCTCCAGATCCAACAGGATTTACCACCTGAATTCTAGGAATATCTACCTTGTAGAAAGTGTCACCATGTTTGGCAAAAGCACCGTTGGCACCAAGTGAAACGATAATCCATTCAATACCTGCAAACAAAGGTTCTTGAAGGACTTCTTTTAATTCATTCAAATCCTCAGAAACTTCTCTTCCTAGAAGCTGGGACAATTCCTCATTATTTGGTTTGATTACTGTGGGTTTATGTGGTGATTCAAGAACCGCCTGAAGTGCAGCACCAGAGCAGTCCAAGACAACAGGCTTGCCAGCTTGATTAGCAAGTTCTACCAAGCTCGCATAGTAATCAACTGGAAGGCCAGCTGGCAGACTACCTGAGATGGCTACTACTTCAACTGAGTCCAAGAGTTTTTTGAAATGATCCAAAAAGCCTTGTCCTTCCTGTTCCAATACTTCAGGACCTTTTTCAAGAACTTCTGTTTGGTTGTCACCGTGGAGAATAGCGATACAGTTACGAGTCTCTCCCTGAATTGAGAAGAAATCTTTCTTTACTTGATTATCGATATGTTCAACCAAAAACTCACCAAGTTTACCACCAACTAAACCAGTAGCAAGAACAGAATCCCCAAATTCTGAAAGTACTCGGGTAACATTGAGTCCCTTACCACCAGCCGTTTTGGTTACATCCACCACACGATTGACAGTATCAATCTTCAACTCATCCAAGGGATAGGAAATATCAATGGATGGGTTCATTGTGACTGTTAAAATCATAGGTTACCTCTTAATCGTGGTATTCTCCGCGATCCCATTTTTCAAGGAATTCAGTGAAGAAGTTTGCGTCTGTTTGTTGAGCATTGTGACTTTCAACGTGTTCAATTTTCGCAATCAATTTTTTGTTTTCTTCAGATGGTTTGTATTCAGCATGGATGAAAGCTTCGATGATGTCACACATGAGCAATTCACCGGTAATCTTACCACCAAAACCGATAACGTTGGCATTCAATTGTTCTTTAGCATAAAGGGCTGTTGTCATATCACGAACCAAGGCAGAACGGACACCTGGAACTTTATTTACAGCGTTGTTGATACCAACACCAGTACCACAGATACATACTCCAAGATCAGCTTGACCGCTAGTTACAGCCTCCCCTACTTTTTTACCAAAGATTGGGTAGTGAGTACGTGTATGGTCATATGTACCAAAGTCAATGACTTCATATCCTTTTGATTTCAAAAATTCTGAAACCGCCATTTTTTCATCTGTTACGATGTGGTCACATCCAATTGCAATTCTCATTTTTAACTTACCTTTCTTACTGTAATCTAATTAGCACATTTTGTTCAACATATCGACACGAATTTGGTGACGTCCACCATCGTATTTACCGTTAACAAATCCTTTAGCGATGTTTTTAGCCAATTCATCACCAACAAGTTGTGCACCCATAGTGATCATACGTGAGTTGTTGTGGCCACGAGTCATATAAGCTGAACGTTCGTCAGATACTTCTGCAGCAACCATTCCTTTGATCTTAGTTGCGACCATAAATGGACCAGCTCCATAAGCATCAATCACGATACCAAGGTTTTGTTCTTCTTTGTTTACTTCTGCAGCAACAGCAAGAGTCACATCAACAAAGTCTTGACCTTCAGCTGTAACATCCACAACGTGGAAGTTTTCTTTTTCCAAGAAGTCTTTCACAACTTCTTTCAATCTCAAACCTGCAGCATCTGCACCGATAACAATAGACATATTGTATACTCCTTTTTATTTTTCTAGGCTAGTAAAACCTTTTATAGTTAGCAGTTTACCTACAAAAAGTTTTCTAGCAGTTTATTGACAAATTGGATTGAATGAGATGAATGACACCTTATTCAAGTTTAGGAAACCAGTTTCCTAGAAATAATATTTCTCCATGAAAGAGAATATAACAAGTGATTATTTGTTTGTTACAAACATCATTTGTTGCTTACAAACATAATATACTCCTATTTCTGAAAAAAGTCAACAGTTAATGTTTGTTTTTGTGTTTTATTTTTTAATTTAAAAAATTTCGATATCGAAACCAATTTGATCCACTTGACCAGGTTCTAGGAGACGAACATTCTTCTTATCTTCTAGATGATCTCCTTCTTCAAGTGATGTTGACAAGCCAGACCAAGGTTCAAAAGCAATGAAAGGTCCCTTATTCAAAGTTGACCAAATAATAAGGTTTGGAAACTCTTCAAAGTGCACTTTCAATCCCTTATCATGTTTACGAGAACGAAGCGCAACTGTTCTAGATTGCAATTCATCTAAAGTAACTGCATCTGTGCTAAACAAATCATAGCTGAGGTCTACTTCTTTTTGACCTTCTAGCCATGGAGTTCTATCTTGAAAATCAAGCATCCCCGTTTCTGGGAAAGGACGTGGAACAGAGCAAGTCTCTTCTTTCTCAAACTCTATATAGTAATCTTCATAGACTTCATCATCCAGTAAGGGACAATTAAAGCCTGGATGTCCACCAATAAAGTAAGGCATGACCTTGCTAGTTTCTTTATTGAAAATCTTGTATTGAGTCCTTACTGTCTTTCCAGTAAGGATATAAGTGATTTCTAGGCGGAAATGATAAGGGTAGTTCTGATAGCTATTCTCATCGTCTTCAATTGCAAAAGTTACACTATTATCTGTCTGTTCAACTAATTCAAATTCTTTCTTGCGAACTAAACCATGACGAGGAATGTTTCCTTTGCTGTCCTGCCCCTTCTCATCTATATAGACGGCTGTATCCTCTCTCAATGAACCACAAATGGGAAAGAGAACAGGAGCTTGTCCACTCCAATAAGTAGCATCCCCTTGCCACAAATATTCAAGTCCCTCAGCATCTTTTATAGAAGAAAGAGCCCCACCAAAACTGTTAAATTGAACTCTTAATTGTTCTGATTTTAATTCAATTACCATTATTTTCTCCGATTTCTTGATAGTTTATAAAAAACTAGGCTGTCACTCCTAATGGATGTCGACAACCTAGCTTTAACAATTTACATTTTATAGGAGCGCATTATTTTGCTTTTGCTGCGTACTCTTCGTTACGTTTGATCATTTGTTTTCTGTACCATGCAAAGATACCGATATAGAATACAAGGAAGACTACAGCACCAAGGATTGCTTTGATATCACCAGTTGTAGTGTTACCAATTGTCCAACCAAGAAGTTTTTCGATTGGTCCTTCAAGAGTTGAGTGAGTGATCAATTGAGTTTGGCTCACACCTTCTGGGAAGGCACCTACACCTTTAGCAAGTTCTGTTGCAAATGGTGCGATAAGTGTACCAGAAAGAAGGAAGAGTGGCAACAAGAGTGTTCCGAAGATAATCATACGGAGCAATTTACCACGAGTTACAACCAAGAGAGCTGGAGTAACACCCATAGCGATGATACCTGCAAGTGGCAAGATACCATTTCCGACGTTTGAAAGAAGCACAGCTTCAACCAACATGATCGGTGCAAGTACGTTTGCACAAGCCCAAACTTCAGCACGACCAGCGATGAAAGGCCAGTCAAGACCGATGTTGAACTTACGTCCTTGAAGACGTTTAGTAGCAACGTTTGTAATACCTTGTGAAAGTGGTTCTACGGCTGCGATGAACCATGAACCGATCAGTGAGAAGAGTTCCAAAGATACACCGGCAGTCAAACCAAGGCTCAACCAACCTTTAATAACAAGTTCCCATGAAGATGCATCTTCTACTCCAGCAACTGGATGTGGAGTTCCCATCAAACCAATAACGATACCAAGAATGAAACCGATGAAGAATTTAGATCCCCAGAAACCGATTTTCTTGTTCAATTTAGCAGCATCAAAGTCATATTTATCAAGACCTGGCAAAACTTTATCAAAAATCTTATCCAAGACCATGATAACGGGGTTCATCATGTAGTTCATGTGAGTTGAAGTCATTGGTGATGAACTTGGTGCATTAAGAAGATCGTCAAATGTTGGTTTCATCAAGTCAGAGTTGATGATTTTAAGAACCCCAACAAGAACAACTGCTGCAGTCGCGATGAAGAGTGAAACTCCTTGGCTAACTCCATTGTTGTCTGCATACCATTTGATCAAAAGACCAGTGATTGACAAGTGCCAGATATCGAAGATATCGACATCAAGTGTGTCTGTTTTCTTCATAGCAAGCATCACAACGTTGACAATCAACATTACAAGCAAGAAGTAAAGTGTCCAAGCAGATCCCCAAGTGATGGTAGCAAGTGGTGCCCAACCAACGTCAGTGATGTTCAATTGAATACCAGTGTTTTCAACGAATTTCGCAAGTGATGCTGAGAAAGCTCCGTTGAGCATACCGATGATAGCACCGATACCAGTAAGGGCGATGGCGAGCTTGATACCACCTTCAAGCGCTTTGGAGAATTTCACTCCAAAAAGTAGGGCCAACACTGTCAAAATGATCAGCATGATGATAGGGCCACCCATAGCCAAGATAGGTTTAAAGATATCGTTGGCCAGATTGATAATGACATCCATAATAGTTCCTCCCTTTTTATAGTTATATGAATGTTAACAAATTAAAATTAGCTTAATCCGTGTTCTTTGATAGCTGCTTCAATATTGTCAAATACTGGAGCGCTCATTGCTGGGATACGGAATAAAATTGGTCCAGCTTCGATAACTGGAATACCTGGGTCAAAACCAAGGTCTGTAGCAGCAATTGGTGTGAAGATGTCATAACCTTTGATAAGGTCTTCGTTAACGTCTTTTACCATAACTGCATCACAGTGAACATCAAAACCGCGGTTTGAAAGTTCTTCTTCAAGAGCACTTTTAATTTGGTGGCTTGAGTTAACACCTGCACCGCAGGCAGCAAGAATTTTAATCATATGGATTTCCTCCGATTTAATATTTTTAATAGACAAGATTAAGCAATTGCTTCAGCAATATAAGCATAGATGGCTTCTGGTTCAGAAATTTTTGATAGGTCTTCAAGATGACCATTTCCAGTAAAGAAGTCCATCAACTGAGCAAGAATGTTCGTTTGACTTGAACTTGAGTTATTAATGATAAAGAAGAGCAAGGATACTTCTACTTCCTTATCTGGCGCAATCATATTGTGGAAAGTCACTGGTTTTTCTAATCGAACTACCACAACTTTTTCGGCAAGATTATGAACAATATCTGTGTGAGGAATAGCCACATTCGGCAAATCCTTACCCAAAAATTCCATATCTAAGCCAGTTGGAAATGACTTTTCACGCGTGATCAGGGCTTCACGATAGGTCGGAGTCACGATTTCTCGTTCTTCCAATAAAGTTGCGACCTGATCAAAGAGATGTTCTTGATTATCCGCTTCTAAGCAAAACACAAGGTTTTTGTCAAAGAAATGATCTAATCCCATAAGGTTTTCCCTTCTTTCCATTAACTTTATGCTATAAGTATAACACTATATGAAATCGTTGTCAATATTTTTTGTTTGTTTTTTGTCCTTTTTTTTGATTTGTTTTGTTTTATTTTTTATCTTTATAAGCAAAACAAACATTTAAAACAAACATTTAAAACGATTTTTAATGACTTAAACAAAAAAACAGGATACCAATCCTGCTTTAATAATTATTTTTGAATTGTCCAACTCTCTTCAATCATGGGAAGTAGATTTTTTAATGTTTCTGGAGTCCCTTCTAAAGCAACATATCTGAACTTACCATCACTAGATTTAAAAATCCATGTAATGATGTATTTTCCAGACTTAGAAATTGCGTTAACTACATAGGCTTCATAACCTCCAATAGTTGACTTAGAACCCCATACTTTAGTGAATTCTGGATTACTTTCTTTTGAAGTAAAAATACCATCAGAAATACGAACTGTTTCAAGTTTTTGAAATTCATTATCAGAAATACCAAATTGTTCTGCTTTAAAAGTATTCAAGGTGACAATATTGACATCCGTACCGTCTGAATATTGAATATCATTGCCTCCCTGTACTTCATTGAACTTAATCCAAGACTTTGGTACTTTAACGAACCCATACTCATCAGAACCAATAACCTGTGTTTCTTCAGTCTTCTTATCAGAACTTGTAGTCGTCGGGGTAGACCCTTCCTGGCTACTTGAAGAACTAGTAATCACATTCGTGCTAGATTCTGTTTGACTCTTATTTGAACATGCCGTTAATGCAAAACTTGATATAAAAATTGTTGCTAAAACTAAACTTTTTTTCATAAACTTCCTCCACTACCTACTATAGTAGAAGTAAGGATAGATGTCAAATTATAACAGTAATAACAAAAACTCTTGAGAAATCTTCAAGAGTTTTGTTTTCATTTCTATTCCTCATCCATACTCAAGACGCTAAGGAAGGCTTCTTGTGGAACTTCTACTGATCCGATAGCTTTCATGCGTTTCTTACCAGCTTTTTGTTTTTCAAGGAGTTTACGCTTACGAGAAACGTCACCACCATAACATTTAGCAAGTACGTTCTTACGAAGGGCCTTGATATCAGTACGAGCCACAATCTTGTGTCCAATAGCTGCTTGAATTGGAACCTCAAATTGTTGGCGAGGGATAATTTTCTTAAGTTTATCAACGATGAGTTTTCCACGTTCGTAGGCAAAGTCCTTGTGAACGATAAAGCTGAGGGCATCCACCTTGTCTCCATTGAGAAGGATGTCCATTTTGACCAGCTTAGATGGGCGATACTCTGACAATTCGTAGTCAAAGCTTGCATAACCACGTGTCGAAGACTTAAGTTTATCAAAGAAGTCAAAGACAATTTCAGCAAGAGGAATTTGGTAGATAACATTGACACGGTTATCATCAATATAGTCCATAGTCACAAAGTCACCACGCTTGCGCTGAGCTAATTCCATCACTGCTCCGACGAACTCCTGTGGTACCATGATTTGCGCCTTAACATAAGGTTCCTCAATGGTCGCAATCTTAGTTGGGTCTGGGAACTCAGATGGGTTAGACACATCCATAGACTCACCGTCGGTCAAATTAACCTTATAGATAACGGATGGCGCTGTCATGATGAGGTCGATGCTGAACTCGCGTTCCAAACGTTCTTGGATAACATCCATATGAAGAAGGCCAAGGAAACCACAACGGAAACCAAATCCAAGTGCCTGAGATGTTTCTGGTTCAAATTGGAGACTAGCATCATTCAGTTGCAATTTTTCAAGGGCTTCACGGAGGTCATTGTACTTGTTTGACTCAATTGGATAGAGACCCGCAAAGACCATAGGATTCATCTGCTTGTAACCATGTAATGGCTCTGCCGCAGGATTGGTTGCCAAGGTAACGGTGTCCCCCACACGAGTATCCTGAACCGTCTTGATAGATGCAGCAATATATCCAACGTCACCAGTCGCAAGAAAATCACGACCAACTGCTTTGGGTGTAAAAATACCAACTTCTGTCACATCAAAGGTCTTGCCATTGCTCATGAGCTGAATCTTATCGCCAGGTTTGACCACTCCATCCATGACACGCACTTGAAGAATAACTCCACGGTAAGCATCGTAAACAGAGTCGAAAATCAAGGCCTTAAGTGGTGCCGTCACATCACCTGTTGGTGCTGGTACTTTTTCTACGATTTGCTCGAGGATTTCTTCAATCCCAATACCAGCCTTGGCAGAAGCCAAAACTGCTTCACTGGCATCCAAACCAATCACATCTTCAATCTCTGTACGCACGCGCTCTGGATCTGCAGCCGGTAGGTCAATTTTGTTAATGACTGGCATGATTTCCAAATCATTGTCCAAGGCTAGATAAACATTGGCAAGGGTTTGAGCCTCAATCCCTTGAGCAGCATCGACCACCAAAATTGCTCCCTCACAAGCAGCTAGCGAACGTGAAACTTCATAGGTAAAGTCAACGTGTCCCGGCGTGTCAATCAAGTGGAAAATATAAGTCTCGCCATCTTTTGCCGTGTAATTCAACTCGATGGCATTCAACTTAATGGTAATCCCACGTTCCCGCTCTAAATCCATGCTATCCAAAAGCTGGGCCTGCATTTCACGGCTGGAAACCGTCTCTGTTTTTTCCAAAATGCGGTCTGCTAGAGTTGATTTCCCGTGGTCAATATGAGCGATAATAGAGAAGTTACGGATCTTCTCCTGTCGTTTTTTCAATTCTTCTAAGTTCATGATTCTCTTCCTTTCAGGGTATCTATTAATTATAAATTGTTTTTGACATTTTGACAAGACCATACCCTGCCAGGAGTACTAATCTTCAGCAACAAAGCCGTCATTTTCGATAAAGTGGTGTTCTGTCATTCCTTGGTCTGTAAAGACAATTCCATGAAGGACACCACCATAAACAGCTCCTCCATCCATTCCAATCTTGCCATCTTCTGTAGTCCAAAGCCCAGCTGTACCACGCTCTTGCTTCAGTAAACCATAGACCGGTGTATGGCCAAATACAATGATTTTTCCAGTATGATTTTCGGCTTCGTGGAATGGTTTTCTAAGCCAGACTTTTTTATAATCTGTGGTTCCATGCCAGTCATCCAAAGTCAAATCAATACCTGCATGAACAAAGATATACTTGTCTGTCTCTACCACAAACGGCATTTGACGAATAAATTCGACCAAGTCTGCTGCTTCAGTAGCAACACGCTTAGCATCTTCTACTCCATCAACCGGTGCATCCAAGGGTCGACCTAGGATAGAGTTAATGGTTGTATCTCCACCATTGCGACGATAGTGGTCATAGCTTTCTTCTGGGTTATCGAGCCAAGTCAAAAACATATACTCGTGGTTTCCTGATAGACAGATAGCCCCTTGATTGTCCACTAAGTCCTTAACCATTTCTAGAACACGGCGACTATCTTCACCACGGTCAATCAAGTCCCCTAGAAAGAGCAACTGGGTCTGGCCGTCCCATGTTTTGAGAAGGTCTTCTAGCATCCCAGCTTTTCCGTGAACATCTCCAATTACATAATAGTCTGTCATCTTATTTCTCCCTGTTTCTCAGCAATTCTCTGGCTTGCGTCAGGGCTGCTTCCGTCACATCATCACCTGCCAACATTTTAGCAACTTCCTCCACTCGCTCTTCAACAGTCAAGAGACGAACAGTCGAAACTGTTGAATGGTCATTGCTAATCTTCTCAATAAAGAATTGATAATCCGCAATCGCAATCACTTGTGGCAAATGGGAAATAGCTAGAACCTGCCCATGCTGACCAATTTTATAAATCTTCTGTGCAATAGCTTGGGCAACACGACCTGAAACTCCCGTATCCACCTCATCAAAGACAATACTTGTCTTGCCTTCTTTACGTGAAAAGGCAGACTTAATAGCTAGCATGAGACGAGATAATTCTCCGCCAGATGCAACCTTGACCAAGGGTTTAAAGTCTTCGCCAGGGTTGGTTGAAATGTAAAACTCGACCATTTCATTGCCCTCACGACTGAATTTGCCCTTGCTAAAACGAACCTGAAACTGGGCTTTTTCCATATAAAGATCTTGAAGCTCTTGTTTAATCTCTGCTTCTAGCTGCTGAGCCAAGTCATGACGAGCAGATGCAAGCTGGCCTGCCAAATCAACAAGATTGAATTCCAATTTCTTGAGCTCGGTTTCCATGTCCTCAGAAGAAAGATTATTGCCTGTCAAGAGATTGTATTCTTCCGTAATCTTGGCAAAATAAAGCAAGACATCGTCTACAGTCCCACCATACTTACGAGTAATGGTATGAAGGAGGTCCAAACGATTCTCAACCTGCATGAGGCGATTGCCATCAAAATCAAGGTCCTCAATGATAGCTTCCAAACGTTTGCTAATGTCTTCTAAAACATAGTAGGTCTCAGACAGAGAGCTTGAAATTTCACGGTATTCAGGGTCGTACTCTTCAACACTTTCCATGTCATTCATGGCTGAACGAACATTGGCTAGACTTGAAAAGTCTTCATTGTCCAACAAACTGTAGGCATTGGTCAGCGTATCCGCAATATTTTTATGGTTGAGCAGTTTATCACGCTCTTGATTAAGAGCCAAATCTTCTCCAGCCTGCAAGTTTGCTGCCTCAATTTCTGCCATTTGAAATTCCAACATCTCAATACGAGCCTTGTGTTCCTGTTGGTTTTTCTTGATTTCCAGAACCTGTTTGCGCATTTTACGGTAGGCATCAAAACTCGTTTGATAGGTTTCTTTCAAGGTCCAAAAGGCTACATCGCCAAATTCATCCAACATTTGAATATGAAGTTGAGGACGCATTAACTCTTCTTGGTCATGCTGACCATGAATATCCACAAGATGTTGCCCAATAGCACGCAAAACGGATAGATTAACCATCTGGCCATTGACACGACTAATACTCCGACCATTTTGCAGAATTTCCCGACGGATGATAATTTCATCACCCATTTCTAAACCTTGCTCATCAAAAATTTCCTGTAAAAGGCGACTATTCTCAATTGAGAAAAGCCCCTCAATCTCTGCCTTTGGCGCACCATGACGAATAACATCTGTCGTCGCACGAGCTCCCAACATCATATTCATGGCATCAATGATAATTGACTTCCCTGCACCCGTTTCACCAGTCAGGACAGTCATACCTTTCTCAAAATTGAGGGAAATAGCCTCAATAATGGCAAAGTTTTTTATCGAAATTTCAAGTAACATACAGACCTACCAATTTTTTACTTGTTCAAAGATTTCCTCAGCTAGACTTTCACTTCTGGCAATGACTAAAATCGAGCTATCATCAGCTAAACAGCTAAAAATCTTGTCCTCAAAAGTCTCAATTAACTGAACTTTTACAAAAGCCGTATTCCCTGGGATAACTTGGAGATTGATCATCTTATCCATCAATTCAGCCGATTCGATATTGTCTTCAGCCAGTTGCAAACTTTTTACGATTGATTTTGGCAATTCATAGACATAGGTATTATCTCTCAAAGGAATTTTGACAATACCTAGTTCTTTGATATCTCGTGATACCGTCGCTTGAGTGGCAGTGATACCTGCTTCTTTCAAATGTTCTACGATTTCTTCTTGTGTACCGATTTGATAATCTGTCACAAATCGTCTAATTTTTTCAAGTCTCTCTTTTTTATTCATTTTTAAATTGACTATGCGTCCTCTCTACTACTTCTTCAATCTCAGCAAGAACCTGATTGCTTGCTGACTCTTCTTTTTTCAAATACGCTAAAAACTCAATATTTCCATGTCCACCTTGGATGGGAGAAAAGTCCAATCCAAGGACTGAAAAGCCTTCCTCTACTGCCATAGCTGTGACAGATTCAAGGACATTCTGATGGACCTTGGCATCGCGAATAATTCCATTTTTCCCAATCTGCTCACGCCCTGCCTCAAACTGGGGCTTAACCAGAGCCACAACCTGACCTTGATTTGCCAAGACTCGGTGCAAGGCTGGCAGAATCAGACTGAGGGAAATAAAACTCACATCAATACTGGCAAAGCTCGGTTCCTTTTCGAAATCAGTCTTCTCTGCATAGCGGAAATTAAACTGCTCCATGCTGACAACTCGTGGATCTTGGCGTAATTTCCAAGCCAACTGATTGGTACCAACATCGACTGCAAAGACTAACTCAGCACCATTCTGTAACATGACGTCGGTAAAGCCTCCAGTAGAAGCTCCAATATCAATCGTGGTCGCTCCCTCAACTGACAAATCAAAGACCTGTATAGCCTTTTCCAATTTCAAGCCGCCACGACTGACATACCTGAGTTTTTCACCCTTGAGTTTTAGCTCGGTGTCGTCTGGGATTTTCTCTCCTGGTTTATCAAACCGTTCTCCATTCAGGACTGCTACGACTAGTCCAGCCATGACGCCACGCTTAGCCTGTTCTCGCGTTTCAAACAAGCCCTGTTTATAAGCTAGTACATCCACTCTTTCCTTAGCCATTGATTCTCAAACTTTCTACTACACTTACAATCGATTCTGTATCAAAGGGAATCTGCTGGGCAATTTCTTCTAATTTGGCATTAGCTTGATCCAGAGTCTGGTTACAAAAAGCAATGGCCTCTTCCAAGCCCAACAAGGCTGGATAGGTTGACTTTTCAGCCTGTAGGTCCTTTTGTGGTGTCTTGCCAATTTCCTCAAAACTAGCTGTCACATCCAATACATCATCTCGAACTTGAAAAGCAAGCCCAATCAATTCCCCAATAGTTTTCAGCTTTGCCTGCATCTCAGGTGCCAATTCGGCTATAATAGCAGCTGCTTGGAAGGGATAAGCTAGTAATTTTCCAGTCTTATTAGCATGAATAGTCTGGAGTTCTTCCAAAGACAAATGCTGGTGTTCACCCTCCATGTCCAAAACCTGCCCTGCCACCATGCCCAGACTTCCTGAAGCTAGGGATAAGTTAGCAATCAAGTCCACCTTGATCTGACTTGGCAAATCTGCCTGCGCTATCAAGGCATAAGGATCTAGGAATAAAGCATCTCCAGCCAAAATGGCCATAGCTTCACCAAATTTCTTATGATTGGTCAACCGCCCTCGACGGTAATCATCATCATCCATGGCAGGAAGATCATCGTGAATCAAGCTCCCTGTATGAATCATTTCCAAGGCTGCAGCCACCTGTGCATGTGCTGGTTTAATAGCGACCTGCAAGGCTTCCAAAACTTCTAACAAGAGAAAAGGCCGAATACGCTTGCCACCAGCATGAATGGAATAGAGAACAGACTCTCGCAAACTAGAGGCAAACTGCTGGTCTCCATAAAAGTCTTCCAAGGCCGACTCGACAAGAGCTAATTTTTCTTGCTTTTTCATTCAAAATCACTTTCTGTTCCGTCTTCTTGCATAACCTTGACCAAGGTCTTTTCAGCCTTGTCCAGCGTTGCTTGGAGCTCTTTTGACAAGACCATACCCTTTTGAAAGGCAGCAATCGCATCTTCCAGAGCAATTTCACCATTTTCCAAACTTTGGACAATAGTCTCCAGTTCTGCTAGATTTTCCTCAAATTTCTTTTGTTTTGACATCTTTAACCTCTAATTCTACTTGACCATCTCGCATCAAAAGCGTCACTTGGTCTTTTTTCTTCAAACTCTCAACCGAATCCACAACTGACTCTTCTTTTTTGACAATAGCATAACCACGCGCCACAATTCGACTGGTATCCAACATGAGCAAGGCTTCTGAAAGTCGCTTGACTTCAGCAACCTTGGCATCATAAACCAGCGCCATTTGGCTACGGAGAAGCTTGTCCAACTGACCTAGACGGTCTTGATAGCGTTGGATTTTGGTAACGGGTGATAATTGTACCAGTCGATGCGTCCTTGCTTGTACTAGCTGTTTGTTATCAGAAATCCGTGTTCGCAAACTTTGTTTTAAGCGCAGTTGCAGTTGATCCAAGCGTTGCAAATAGCCATCATACAAACGCTCTGGCTGTCTAAAGATAACAGACTGACTGCATTTTTTCAAAGCTTCTTGTTTTTTAGATAAGACATTTCGTACTGCCGTAGCCATCCGTTTTTCCTGATTTTGCAAATGAGCCAATAGATCCAACTTGGTCACAGGTGTTGCTAGTTCAGCTGCGGCTGTTGGCGTCGCAGCGCGTCTATCTGCTACAAAATCCGCCAAGGTCACATCCGTCTCATGTCCCACACTAGATATGATTGGTAAACGAGATTCAAAAATAGCCCGTACCACAATTTCTTCGTTAAAGGCCCATAGATCCTCTATGGAACCACCACCACGACCAATAATCAGCAAATCCAAATCGTCTCGTTGATTAGCACGCGTAATATTTCGAGCAATTTCCTCCGCAGAACCTTCACCTTGCACCTTAGTTGGATAAAGTAGGATATCGACACCTGGAAATCGCCTGCTGACGGTCGTGATAATATCTCGAATAACGGCTCCACTGCGACTGGTAACTACACCAATTCTCTTAGAAAATTGGGGCAGAGATTGCTTAAAGCGTTCTTGAAACAGGCCTTCTTCTGCCAATTTTTTCTTGAGTTGTTCAAACTGAATCGCAAGCGCCCCAACCCCATCAGGCTCTGCCTTTTCAATGATAATGGAGTAGCTTCCACTTGGCTCATAGACCTGCACACGCCCAATCACATTGATCTTCATCCCTTCTTCCAGGTCGAAACCTAATTTCTGATAAATTCCAGACCAGATGGTCGCTTGAATAACTGCATGGTCATCTTTTAGGGAGAAATATTGGTGAGTAGGTCGTTTACGAAAATTGGAAACTTGACCAGTTAAATAGACCCGTTCCAAGTAAGGGTCTTTATCGAATTTCATTTTCAGATACTTGGTCAAAGTTGTTACCGATAAATACTTTTCCATCTCCACCTACTATTCATTTTCTTGCTCTTTCATTGGTATTATTATACCAAAAATATGCCTAAAAATCTCCATTTATGTACCATTATGAGGGAAAAATAGAAAAAGGAGGCAAGGCCTCCACATCTGATTATTTGCTATTTCGAGCTTCTTCCAAAATCTTTGCAATCTTGGTCGTCAAAAGGTCAATAGCAACTGTATTGCTGACCCCTTCAGGAATGACGATATCAGCATAACGCTTGGTTGGTTCGATAAACTGATGGTACATAGGTTTAACCACACCTAAGTACTGGTCAATGACGCTATCAAGGCTACGGCCACGCTCTTCCATATCACGCTTGATACGACGAATAATGCGCACATCATCATCCGTATCCACAAAAATCTTAATATCCATCAAATCGCGCAGACGCTTATCCTCCAAGACCAAAATCCCCTCAACGATAAAGACATCTTGAGGCTCCTGACGATAAGTCTTGCTGCTTCGTGTATGCTCTGTATAGTCGTAAGTCGGAATGTCCACCGGACGCCCTGCCAACAATTCCTTAATCTGCTCGATCATCAAGTCTGTATCAAAGGCAAAAGGATGGTCGTAGTTGGTTTTGACACGCTCTTCAAAGGTCAAATGAGACTGATCCTTGTAGTATGAGTCATGCTCAATCATGGAAATCTTTTCATCAGGGAAATGCGATAAAATGGCTCTTGAAACACTGGTCTTACCTCCACCAGAACCACCTGTCACTCCGATAATGATTGGTCTATTTTGCATGCTATCCTCCGTTTTTTTATCCGTCGTCTATTCTATCACATTTTGTGCAAAATTTATAGTCTGATTTGGATAGTCTAGGGGAAGAATTCCATCCCCACACTCCAGTTAGATTAGCTAAAAACCTTCCTTGGTTTGTAGAGATTGTCCCGTTTTTCTAGAATGGCTAGCAATGTATCTCCTTCAAAAGCAGCCAATTCTTGTTCTGTTTGGTCGAGTTCGATAAAACGACCAAAGCGTACTTCTGTAGCCTCTTCTTGAGTTAGGAAAACTTTGACAAGGTCGCCTGTCCCAATCTCTAGAGGATGAAGAAAGTCCAATTGACTAGCCTCCACTTTTTCAGCAATTTCTTCCAATGTAAGAGCGTCTTCTAGCTGTAAACCGGCTGCACTAGTACGAGTGAGATGTGACATATGAGCCGCATAACCCAATTTTTCTCCCAAGTCAACCGATAAGGTACGAATATAGGTTCCCTTGCTACATTTCACACGAAAAGTAAAGCGTGCAAGATAACCCTCATAAGAAATCGGACTTGTCCGCTCAAATTGATAAATAGTCACCTGTCGTTCTGGACGCTCTACTTCTTGACCTGCACGCGCATACTCATAGAGTTTGCGACCATTAACCTTAACAGCTGAATACATAGGCGGAATCTGAGTAATAGGCCCAGTCAAGCTAGCAATCGCTTCATCGATAAGCTTTTCATCCAGGGGCGACAGAACGGGTGTATCAGCGACCACTTCCCCACTAACATCCTCTGTCGTCGTTGAATAGCCCAGAGTGATTTCCCCCTCATAGACCTTGCCCTCATCCTGCATAAACTCGACCATGCGTGTCGCCTTGCCAACTGCAATGGGCAAAACACCCACCACATCCGGATCCAAGGTCCCACCATGACCAATCTTCTTGGTTCCCAAAATCTTACGCAGTTTAAAAACCGCATCATGCGAGGTCATTCCCGCTTCTTTTTTTAAGTTGATAATACCGTTCATGCGTCGCTTTCTAATTTCATTCATGAAATATCTTCTTCAAGAATTGTAATGTAATTATCTTTTGTAACAAAAGATTGTGTGGCTAATCTTCTTGCTTGGTTCATAATTATCCTGTCAAAAACATTTCTTATAAATCGCCCATTTGCATTTTTATTTTCAGGATTGCTACTATGTAATTCTAAATATTTTTTTAATTTTTCTTTTGCAGAATCATGCAAAATGTACTCTTCATTTTTGCAATATGAAAGAAAAATATCAAACATTTGGTCCACAGTATAATCTTCAAACGTAATAAAATAATTAAATCTTGATTTTAACCCAGGATTAGATTCAAAAAATTTTTTCATCAATTCATCATATCCAGCAACAATAACCACCAAATCATCACGATAGTCTTCTAATGCTTTTGTTAACTCAGTTAAACACTCTCGACCATAACTATCACTTTTATCGTTTTCAGTAATACTATATGCTTCATCAATAAACAATACACCACCTTTGGCTTTTTGTATCAATCTCTTCACTTTCGAAGCCGTCTGTCCTTGATATTCTGCTATTAAGTCTGTTCTAGTTGCTTCAATAAAATGACCTTTACTTAGTATTCCTAATGAACGATACATATTCCCAACGATTCTAGCCACAGTAGTTTTACCTGTACCTGGATTACCTAAAAACGCCATATGCATAGTTCTGTTTGTTTTTTTAAGACCGATTTTTTCTCTACTTTGTTGAACTTTATTAAACGCTACTAAATCTTTAATTTCTTTCTTAACATTTTCTAAACCTATTAATGACTTTAAATCATTTGCAAGTTCTTCAAATGATTTATGATTTGTTTCTTTCAAAATTAAATAATTTGTATCAATAACTCTAGAGCCAAGATATTTATACAATAATTCCAATAGACTAGTTTGCTTATCTTTGATTTTTAAGAATGTCTCTTTACTTGTCAAGTTTCCTAATCGTTTTATAAATTCTAACTCAGCATTTTTAATATTATCAACTATATCTTGAAGAATTATTTCTAATTCATAAGTATTATTTGTTAAATCATCCAGTTTTTTCACTTCCGATTTTAACAATTTTAAATAAGTTTCACTAATCATCTACATTCCTTTAAACAATAGAAATAATACTATTATAACAACAGCGACTCCAATAGTATAGAATCCTTTTCTAAGGAAACTAATCTCTTTTTGTTTTTCCTCTAGTTCAGTTTGAAATTTCTCGACAATTAAAGTAAGATTTTTACCTTCCTCTATTAATCGAACATTCATCTTGTCTACATCGTTTTTAAGATTATTTTGTGTTTCTTCAACTTGTAAATGCAAATCGTTAAAACTATTTTCTATTTTCACTAATGATTTTAGCTTCGCTTTTAAACTATCAATTTCAATATGAATTTCACTTTGCTTATCTTCAAGTTGTTCTAACTCTTCTAATTTTTTATGATGTTTCTTCAATACATCAATTAAATCTTTATTCTGTTTAAAAACATCATCTAATAATTTTTTATTACCAGTTTGATATTCTTCTATCTCATGCAATCCCTGTATAGCTTTATTATTTGCCTCTTTTGCTGCAATCAAAGACTTTGAAATGCTTTGAATATACTCATCATCCAATATTTGAAATGTTTCGTAAATTGTATTAAATTCCTGAATAATCTTTTTGATATGTTCATTTTGATTAAAAATCTTGTTATGAACAGCTTCTCTAAGTGCATTTAAATCTTTTCCCTTGACTCCATAGTCCACAGAAAACAAATTCAATATATTCTCTTCATCTGGAACAGTAGGTAAATCAAATTGTTCAGGAATCTCTTCACTAAAGGCTTTTAATGCTTGTTTTTTTTCATTAAATCTTTCAGAATTGGCTAAAACTTGAATTTCTAATTCTTCTGACATAACATTCTCCTATAATAAATCATTTAATGCACTTTGCATTTCTTCAAGTTCTCTTTGTTTTTCATCAAAATAAATTTCATTAGCTAATAATCGCTGTTTGAAATCAATCTTTGAATTAGAAAACTCTTCTTCAACATCACCAAGTAGTTCTCTTAGTTTTTGATGGTTCTTAGCCATCTTACTAAAAATGTGGTTTCGTTTAATAGCAACATTTTGCTCGGCAACAAAAATTTGGACTTCCTGAATTCTTAACAATTCATTTCTCTTATCAGCTTGTTGCCTTTTATTCTCATCTTGTAGTTTCCTTGAAATAAAGCCATCAAGTCCGTTAATGATAATTGCTCCCAAGATTCCAGTTAGTAAACTTGCTAAGAACATCCCTAAAATATTAGCAATTGTTCCTAGAAGTTTTATTTCAAAAGTCATACCTGGTATCTTATTTAAGAACTGTTCAAAATATTCTCCTAAAAACATTGCGCCTACACCTACTAATGCGGATGTAATAATTTTTGAAACATGGGCAATTTTAATTGCAGTAGAATGAGATTCATTCTCAGGGTTTGATAGATAAGAGATACTTTCTCTAATTGAACCAAATAATTGTTTTACCAAATTTGGTAACTTTCTTAGTTTTTCAGCGAAAGCACCAATAATTTCTCCTACGATGCTTCCAACAAAACTGTCTACACCAACTTTAATAAAATCTTTGATTTTACCAAAAAATGAATGAAGAGATTTTTTCATTTCCTTAAGAAATGTATCAAAAGATTGTTTTTTTGATTTAAAATATCTCACTAAAGCATTCATAATTTCTTTCAACATTCCAAATAAAGCAGCAACCAACATAGCTTTTATAGCATCTTTACCAGCTTTATTAACCATTTTTACAGGTGCTTTTTTTGCAATATGTTTATTAATAGAGTTATTTGCTCTTTTCTCAGTTTTTAGCATTTTCTCTGAATCAGCCGCTAATTTATCATTTAACCTTTTTTCATTTTCCGCTTTTAAATTTTTCTTTTCTGAATCTGAGATATTTTTCTTATCAATTTTCTCATTGGCTCTTTGAACTTGATCCCTAAGTTTTTTTCTCTCGCTTCTCTATTCTTTATATAGTCACTATTGGATGTTGCTCCTTTACTTTTATTCAGAGATTCATTAGTTGCTGCAAAATTTTCCTTTTTATTTGCTAAATCAGCAGTTTCAATATCAGCGATTTTTCTCCAATTATTATCAAATATTTTTTTACGAGGAACAACATGATCCAAATTAGCCTTCTCATTTATTTTTAAAGTTTTACCAGTATATTCATCCTTTAAATTATTGGATTTTTGCTTTTCTTTCATAGCTTTATTTGCATCAGTATATCTTTTATCATTCAGTATCTTAGTTCCCTCTTCTTTTGTATAACCATTAGGATGTTTATCGTTATACTGCTTAAGAAGCGTGTCGCTTGTCATATCTAAACCAATTTGGTTCGCAAATTGACTCCAAATTTCATCTAAAATAGCATCCCCTAATTTATCTGGGGAATTAATTTCTTTACATTCCAATTCCAATTTTTCAAGATTAGAAAACTCAGTTGTAAATTGTTGTTCCAGTAGTTCTTCTAACTCATCGTAGTTTAAATTTTCAGACTCATATACTTCTTCTGCATTCAATACTAATAATTCATTTTCCACTGTTTTCTACTCCCCCTTCAATGCTTCAAACTTCGCTTTCATAGTTGGATTTTTCCGAGTCAATTTTTTGACCGAAACATCTTCCAATTTATTGTTTGCGAGGCGAAGTTGGTTTTCGGATGTGGTTAGGGACTTCTTGACCTCTTCCATGCGTTTGATGGCCTTGTCGATTTCATCGATGGCTTTGCCAAAGTTAGTCGAAGCCGAATTATAGTTCTTAGCAAAAGCTAGCTTAAAGGCATCCAAGTCCTCTTCAAAATGAGTGATGTCAATATTTTGCTCCCGAACCAAAGCCAACTCCTGCTTATATTTTAGGGAATTAAGCGCCGCATTTCGCAAGAGCCCAATCAACTGGATAAAGAATTGAGGACGAACTACATACATTTTTTCATATTCGTGGCTGACATCAACAATCCCCGTGTTAAAGTAGTCGTTATCGGCCTCAAGCATGGTCACCAAAACGGCATACTCACAGTTCTTCTCCCGACGGTCCTTGTCCAATTCCTTGTAAAAATCTGCATTCTTGTGCTTCTTCTCTGTTCCATCAGCTTCGTTTTTCATCTCAAACATGATGGAAATGATTTCGACCCCATTTTCATCACTCTCGCGGAAGATAAAGTCACCCTTAGACCCACGCGCTGAAATCTTGTTATCCTTCTCAAAGTAGGCATTTGGAAAGGCAAAACTACGGACCTTGTTAAACTCACTCTCTGCATAGTGTTCCAGACTTTCCCCGATAGCTTTTGTAGACTGCTGTGCCTTGAAATTCTTATAAAATTCGACTTGTTCACTGGCTGCTTTGAGCTGTGCTTCATAGTTTTGCTTAACAGAAGCAAGAGAAAGCTCGTTTTCTTTTTCTTGCAAGAGAAGCTGATTTTTAACCTGGTCTCGTTCTTTTTCTAGGTCGGAGAGGGTCTTCTGTAGTTGATTTTCATGCTCTAAACGTAAGGTCGCCAATTGGTTTTCCAAGGACTGTACTTCCTTATCCTTAGCCAATAAGGCCTCATGGCTTGTCTGTTCAACCTCTTTCTTGGCCAATTCTTTTTCTGTATCAAAGTTTTGGATTTGACTCTGCAATTGAGCAATTTCTTGGTCTTTTTGAGCTAGTTTAGACTGTTGTTCATTCATGGCCTTTTGCTCTGCCAAGGCCAGTTCCTGCTTCATCCGATCGTGCAATTCCTTATCAAACTCTACCGTTCTCACTTGAGACAAAAGTTCAGCATACTGACTTTCATTTACTGTAAAGACTTCCCCACAGTTGGGGCATTTGATTTCGTTCATATCGTTCCTCTTTCTAGACTTCTTTATCCATTATATCATGCCTGAGGGAAAATCAAAAACAGTGAGTCGAAACCCACTGTTTATCTTCTTTTTTCTTTAAATTTTTTCCAAGGCCAAGCGCAAGTCTTCAATCAAATCTTCTACATTTTCAAGACCGATTGACAAACGAATTTGATTTGGTGTGACACCTGCTGCTTCTAGATCTTTTTCTGACAATTGACCGTGAGTGGTTGTAGCTGGATGAACAACAAGCGATTTAGCATCTGCCACGTTTGCTAGGTCAGAAAAGATTTCTAAATGATCAATCACCTTACGTGCTTCTGCCTCTCC
The DNA here is from genome assembly GCA_000385835.1 of Streptococcus mitis 13/39. GTDB lineage: Bacteria > Bacillota > Bacilli > Lactobacillales > Streptococcaceae > Streptococcus > Streptococcus mitis_AI. The sequence continues at coordinate 27,595 of AQTU01000006.1, forward strand.
ACCTTTGACATGGAAGGTAAAGATTGAACCGACACCTTTTGGCAAGTATTTTTCAGCCAAAGTATGGTAAGGACTATCAGCAAGTTTTGGATAGTTGACTTTTTCTACCTTAGGATGGTTGACAAGGAAATCAACAATTTTCTCTGCATTTTGTACATGACGTTCCACACGAAGAGAAAGGGTTTCAAGTCCTTGGAGTAAGAGAAAGGCATTAAATGGTGACAAGGCTGCACCTGTATCACGGAGCAATTGAACACGAACAGCGATAATAAAGGCTGCTGCCCCCACATCACGAGTATAGCTCAAATTGTGGTAGCTTGGGTCTTCCTCAACAAATTGAGGGAATTTTCCTGAAGCCGCCCAGTCAAAACGCCCGCTATCGACAATCACTCCACCAATAGTCGTACCATGCCCACCAATAAACTTAGTCGCAGAGTGAATGACAATATCAACACCGTGAGAAAAGACGTTAATCAAATAAGGTGTAGCAAAAGTATTGTCAGAAACAAGTGGAATCTGATGTTTATGAGCAATCTCTGCCAGTTTTTCCAAGTCTGGAATGTTAATCAAGGGGTTGCCCAAGGTTTCAATCAATACAAGCTTGGTATTGTCTTTGATCGCTGCTTCCACTTCCTCTAAATTATCCACATCCACAAAGGTTGTTGTGATACCATAACGAGGAAGGGTTTCCTTCAAGAGATTGAAGGTTCCACCGTAAATAGTTGAGGCTGCTACTACATGGTCACCAGCGTGGGCAAGTGCCAAAATCGTATAAGTCACTGCGGCCATACCTGATGCGGTTGCAAGAGCTCCAACACCACCTTCAAGGGCAGCAATTCTTTCTTCGAAGGCAGCTGTTGTAGGGTTTGTGATACGAGTATAAATGTTCCCTGGTTTTCTCAAGGCAAACAAATCGGCACCTTCCTGCGTGTCATCAAAAACAAAGGATGTTGTTTGATAAATCGGCACTGCACGAGACTTAGTTGCTGGATCAACTACTTGCCCAGCATGCAATTGTAAGGTTTCAAATTTTAAATCACGAGTCATAAAACGACCTCCAAATAGTTTGATTAAAGATATTGTAGCATCTTAAGGTATAGTTTACAAATATCAGTTTTCTATATTTTGATATAAGAAATAGCTATTACCCTATTTTAAAAACGAAAAAGCACGACTTAATCGTGCTCATTTTCTTAATCTACGTAAGTATCTTCATTTTTATTGAGGAAGGCATATGGAAGACCCATCAAGAGGCCTCCTCCGATAAAGTTTCCAATGAAGGTTACACCCCAGTGACGAAGCATATTTCCAACACCGAAGTTAGCAATTGAATCAGCAGCAACACTGAATTTCACAATCGCGAAAGAAGCAAAGTTCGCAGCGATGTGCTCGTTTGTTAAGAATACAAACATGTAAATTGCTGATAAAACGAGCCATAGTTTAGCGCCACCATCTTTGACCAAAACAAATGAAAGAATCGCAATATTTACGAAAATATTTGCCAAAATCGCCTCAAGCAAGATTAATTCATTTGAACGACCTAACTTCATCTCAACAACCCCTGAGATGAAACTATCGTGAGTCAGATGTGCATAGGCTGCCGAATGAGCAAAGCCCCAACCTGCTATCAAGGCCCCAATAAGGTTGAACAAGGTACAGTAAAGTAAAATCTCAGCTGTTTTTCTCCAAGAAATTTTTTTCAAGAAACTACCAGCAGTCAAGAACATCATGTTTGATGTTACCAACTCGGCATTCAAGAAAACAATGTAGGCCAATCCCCAAGCAAAGACAAAGGGGAAGAGGAAGCGTCCACTACCTGGTGCAATTTTATTAATCAAGTCAGCCCCTACTGCACCAGCAGCTGTACTGAAAGTTAAGAATGCACCTGCAAACATCGAACGAATCGCATACTTAAATTTGCTTTGACTATAAAGACTTTCTTTCTTCTTGCAAGCAAATTCAATCTTTGAGATAAATTCTGAAGAAACCATAATAAACTCCTAAACTTTTATTTGTGATAATTATAACATAAACTTTAGAATTAATGAAACGTTTTCTGTATTTCATAAAAGTTTATTTTATGAAAATATTAAAAGAATCAATGAAACTTAATCTTCACTGATTCTTTTAGAACTAATAAAATTGTTTATATGGTTGATTGAAGGCTGTCAGAATTTCATCAGATGTTTGTGAATAATCTTTTGTTTCTTTCAAATCACCCTTTACAATGATCCGCTCAGTAGCTGCTGCATCCTCACAAGTTACTAAAGTAATTTCATCAACACCAGTTCGGTCATCAATTTCATCTACTCTATCTGGTGTAACTCGTTTCACTTCACTAATTTCATAGGTATACACTTTATTTTTATCTGTCAAGTGAATTTTCATCCCTTTTTTCGCACGATCTAGTGGAGAAAAAAGCATCTGACTAGCATTATCACCTGTGAAAATATGATGGCTAGCTAATGAATAATTCCCTTTCCCCATTACTTGGTCACGCTTCATGGTACCCGCACCATATAAAAGATTAACATTTGCAATCCCCTTAAAGATAGGTAAATTAACTTCAAGTTCAGGTATTGCAATTCCTCCGATAACAGGTAATTTTTGATTATCCCATTGAGAGGCTAAAACAGCTTCAGAGGAAATAGCTTTTACTGAATCAAAATCAAAATTTCCCTCTGTGTCCTGATTTTCTTCTATTTTTTCTTTTGATACTTGACTAACTTGGTATTTATTGCTATTCCAAGCAATAAAAGCATCACGAATCTTTGCATTAAAAATTAAAGCAATAGAGATCAGTATGAGAAAAACAGCCAATATATTTGTCAGCAGATTTTTTCGTTTGATTTTCTTATTATTCTTTTTATGAGACATTATGCTTCACCTTCTGTTTCGTTTTCTGTCCCAACTTCTTCTTTTTCTGCCGCTGCAACCGTCGTAAAGGTTACAATTTTGGCATCTTGGTCCAGGCGCATCACCTTAACTCCCATAGTTGAGCGACCTGTTTGTGAAATATTGGCAACGTTGGTTCGAATCATGACACCTGTATCAGTGATAATCATCAAATCTTCATCACCTTTAACGGTCATAAGACCAGCAAGGGAGCCATTCTTTTCCGTAATTTTAGCGGTTTGCATCCCTTTACCACCACGACCTTTTGTTGGATATTCGGTCGCAACTGTGCGTTTACCATAGCCCTTTTCTGTGATGATAAGAACCTCGTCCTGGTCTGTAATCACACTAGCACCAACAACTGTGTCTCCGTCACGAAGGTTAACACCTTTCACACCAGTGGCGATACGACTCATACCACGAACGGCTGATTGATTAAAGCGAACTGAATAACCAAACTTGGTACCAATGATAATATCCGTGTCCTCTTCTGTCAGCAAGACATTAATCAACTCATCTTCATCCTTGAGGTTAAGTGCTTTAAGTCCATTCTGACGGATATTAGCAAATTCCTTAACACTGGTTCTCTTCACAATACCATGACGAGTTGTGAAGAAGAGATAAGCGTCATCACTGCGTTCAGACTCAACATTGATGATGGTCTGAATACTTTCGCCTTCATCCAATTTCAAAAGATTGACTATTGGTAATCCCTTAGCAGTACGGCCATATTCAGGAATTTCATATCCTTTCAGGCGATAGACGCGTCCTTTATTTGTGAAGAAGAGCAGGTGATCATGGGTACTAGTTGACACTAACTCACGAACAAAATCGTCATCCTTAACACCTGTACCTTGAACACCACGACCCCCACGTTTTTGAGCAGTAAACTCAGCTTGGTCCAGACGTTTGATGTAACCCTTGTTAGAAAGAGTGATCAAGACATCCGATTCTTCAATTAGATCCTCATCTTCGAGACTTAAGACCTCACCGACCATCAATTCAGTACGACGTTGGTCACCAAACTTACGCTTGACTTCATCTAATTCATCTTTAATGATTTGAGAAACACGTTCCGGCTTAGCAAGAATATCTGCCAAGTCAGCAATCAAGGCTATGAGATCATCATACTCAGACTGAATTTTATCACGTTCCAAACCTGTCAAACGACGAAGACGCATATCAAGAATGGCTTGACTTTGACGTTCAGATAACTTGAATTTACTCATCAACTCAGCTTGTGCTTCCGCATCCGTTTCACTAGCACGGATGATACGAATCACTTCATCGATATGGTCTAGCGCAATCAAGAGACCTTCTAAAATATGCGCACGAGCTTCCGCTTTTTCCTTATCAAAACGAGTACGACGAACAACCACTTCTTTTTGGTGTTCGATATAAGCATCCAAAATCTGACGAAGGGACAAAATCTTGGGTACCCCATTTTGGATAGCAAGCATATTGAAACCAAAGTTGGTTTGCATCTGGGTCATCTTGAAGAGATTATTAAGGATAACATTGGCTGAGGCATCGCGCTTCACTTCGATAACAAATCGAACACCTTCACGGTTTGACTCATCACGGACTGCTGTAATCCCCTCAATACGTTTTTCCTGAACCAAACGAACAATATGCTCATGCACCTTTGTTTTATTGACCATATAAGGAAATTCTGTTACAACAATACGCTCACGGCCAGTCTTAGTTTCTTCGATTTCAGTACGAGAACGAAGAGCAATCGAACCTTTACCTGTTTCGTAAGCTTTATGAATACCTGATTTCCCCATGACAAGAGCACCAGTTGGAAAATCTGGCCCAGGCAAGACTTCCATCAAGTCCTTAGTGGTCACTTCAGGATTGTCCATAACTAACTTGACCGCATCAATGGTTTCACCCAGGTTATGAGGTGGAATATTGGTTGCCATCCCGACAGCGATACCAGTAGCTCCATTAACCAAAAGGTTAGGAAAGCGCGCCGGCAAGACCAAGGGTTCACGTTCATTGGCATCATAGTTATCAACGAAATCAACCGTATTTTTGTTAATATCACGAAGCATTTCCAGAGCAATCTTGCTCATACGTGCCTCAGTATAACGCTGGGCGGCAGCACCATCACCATCCATGGAACCAAAGTTCCCATGACCATCTACAAGCATGTAACGGTAACTCCACCATTGAGCCATACGGACCATGGCTTCATAGATAGAGGAATCCCCGTGTGGGTGATATTTACCCATGACATCCCCTGTAATACGAGCAGATTTTTTATGGGGTTTGTCTGGAGTAACACCCAGTTCATTCATTCCGTAGAGAATCCGACGGTGAACAGGTTTCAATCCATCTCGAACATCAGGAAGGGCCCGCGCTACGATAACACTCATGGCGTAGTCGATAAAGCTCGTCTTCATCTCCTTTGTCAGATTGACATTCACTAAATTTCTATCCTGCATTAATAAATGCCTCATTTCACTATTAGTATTAAATATATTATACCATAATGTCAGCTATATTTCAGGTATCTAAAATCACTAAAACGTTTACATCAAGAACTGAAATGTATATCCGTGACAAAGCTTTTCAAAAGTGATAAAATTGAAATAACTGGGGAAATCCCTGAATAAAATTAAGGAGATGTTTAGAATAATGACTTCAACTAAACAACACAAAAAAGTTATCCTTGTCGGTGATGGTGCTGTAGGTTCTTCTTACGCTTTTGCACTTGTTAACCAAGGAATTGCACAAGAGCTTGGAATTATCGAAATTCCACAATTGCATGAAAAAGCTGTTGGTGACGCGCTTGACCTTAGTCACGCCCTTGCCTTCACTTCACCTAAAAAAATCTATGCAGCTCAATACTCTGACTGTGCAGACGCTGATCTTGTTGTTATCACAGCTGGTGCTCCTCAAAAACCAGGTGAAACTCGTCTTGACCTTGTAGGTAAAAACCTTGCTATCAACAAATCAATCGTAACACAAGTTGTTGAATCAGGTTTCAAAGGTATCTTCCTTGTCGCTGCTAACCCAGTTGACGTCTTAACTTACTCAACTTGGAAATTCTCTGGATTCCCTAAAGAACGCGTTATCGGTTCAGGTACTTCACTTGACTCAGCTCGTTTCCGTCAAGCACTTGCTGAAAAATTGGATGTTGATGCTCGTTCAGTGCACGCCTACATCATGGGTGAACACGGTGACTCTGAGTTCGCTGTTTGGTCACACGCTAACATCGCTGGTGTAAACCTTGAAGAATTCCTTAAAGACACTCAAAATGTTCAAGAAGCTGAATTGATTGAATTGTTCGAAGGTGTTCGTGATGCAGCTTACACAATCATCAACAAAAAAGGTGCAACATACTACGGTATCGCAGTAGCCCTTGCTCGTATTACTAAAGCAATCCTTGACGATGAAAACGCAGTACTTCCACTTTCAGTATTCCAAGAAGGTCAATACGGAGTTAAAAACGTCTTTATCGGTCAACCAGCTGTTGTTGGTGCACATGGTATCGTACGTCCAGTAAATATCCCATTGAACGACGCAGAAACTCAAAAAATGCAAGCATCTGCAAATGAATTACAAGCTATTATTGACGAAGCATGGAAAAACCCAGAATTCCAAGCTGCTTCTAAAAACTAATTGTAACTAGGTTCTCATTTAATGAGAACTCCACACCGAAGACAAACATCATTTTAGTGTTTGTCTTTTTTATTTCTCCAGCTCTACTATCCTTAAAATAAGTTGAACCCTCTATAAAATACTTTTCAATGCAAAACAAAAAACTTTCCCTCCCTGTTTTCCTTGCTTTTTCCGATCTAAGTCAATCTTAACTTCCAGTTGCTCACTTATAAACTTAGCTTGATTATCTAACACTTGGTAAGTATATTTGTGGTTATTGGATACGATTCAATCATAGATGAAGGAAAATCGAGAACTTACTCAACCTGACGAAGAATATAGTCTTGCGGAACGAGTTCCTCTAGCGTGTAATAATCAACATGATTGTAATCGTAGTCTCATTTTTTTATGAAACATGGCAAACATCTCACAACTTTTCTTACCCCTATTTTACAATTTCACACAAAGAAAAACCCTTAGAAACTTTTAGTCTAAGGGCTTTCTATTCAATCTGTCACTTATGAAATGAGAACTTTTTCTTTTACTATAAAGTCTAAGATTGTATTTTTAAAAATATTACTTATCTCACTTCTTATGTCTTATATTGGAAACTCGAATACAAACACAACAACTCAAATATACTCTCACCATACAATAGATAAAATAACCTGTAGATGATACTATGAAAAATGATAAGATATAGCTTTAAAACATTTTATTCCTGCAATCTCTCAAACAATTCTTGCATTTGCACATCATCTGGAACCAGTTTTAAGTAAGCTTGCGCATTGACTTTTGCTTCCTCAAAGTAGCCCAATTCACGCAAGAGATAGATATAGTGTTCCAGAAACTCCGGATTGTCCTTTAAATTTCCTGCCAACTCTTTGTAAAGCTCATAGGCAGAATCCAAATCGTCCATTTCCTGAAAGGAACGAGCAATCATCCACTTGGTCAAAAGATTTTCTGGCTCATCACTTTGTAAGTCTAGAATGTCCTCATAACGTTCTTGTTCTAGATAAATAGTTGCTAAACGGAGTAAAATTTCTTCTGTATCCTCAGCGTCTGCTTTAGCAGTAAGGAGGTAGTTTTCTGCACCACTAGCATCATGCAATTCATAAGAGAATTGTGAAGCAGCTAGCAAGAGGCGAGTTTCAAAGGGATTTTTCTCCAAGCCTTGCTTAGCGATACGCAGGGCTTCTTGAACCTGATGTTCCTTATGCAAGGCCTGACTATAACCATACTCATAGCCTTCAAAGTCAGGAGAAATGGTATCGATCTGCTTAAAGTAGAGGACAGCTTTTTGGTATTCTTCTTGATCAAAGTAAAGACTGGCCAACTCAAAAGCTGTTAGGTCATCGTATTCTAACTCCAGGGCTTTTTCTAAAAACTCTGTAGCCGTTTCAAATTTCCCTAACTGTGCATAGGCAAAACCAATTCGTTGATAGGTAGAAATGCCTGTTTGCTCATAAATAGTACGATTATCTAACTGGGCATAGCTTGAATAGCTTCTTGGTAATTTTCCAACTCACTATCCAACTCTGCTAAGCCCAATATCAAGAGAGGATCCTCTGAGTAGGTCAAAGCCTCCAGCAGTTTCTCACGCGCTACATCTGTCAAACCTTCCAGCTGGTAAAGGTCTGCTTTAAGTGCCAAAGCTGAAACATACCAGTCACTGTCAGCTTGGATTTCCTCAAGATAAGCAAAGGCTTCTTCGATTTGACCATCCTCGCTAGCAATAGCCGCTAGATTAAGATTAACCTCTGGAAAATCCCCTACAATTTTCAAGTAAATTTCCTTGGCCTGAGGATAAAAACCAATCCCTTCAAGATAGGTAGCTAACTCATACAGAAGGTCACTTGGATCATTTTCTAAAGCTTTGACGAAATAGTGCTCAGCCTTGGTTAAATCTTGCTCTTCCAAGGCCTGTAACATCTGTTGACTATTGTTCACTCTTGATTTCCTCTCCCTCTACTTCATATAGGCCACTGACTACCTTATACCATTCAAAAATGGCCGAAATGACAACCTTAGCAGAAGCATAAACCGGAATACCGAGTAAAACTCCCCAAATACCAAACATAGATCCTGAAGTTAACAAGACAAAAAGAACATTAATGGGATGGATATTCAATTGACTTCCCAAAATCAGTGGAGAGACAAAACGGCCTTCAATAGTTTGTTCTACGATAAAGACAATTACCACTTTCAACAGCATAACTGGACCAGCAATCAAGCCCAAAACTAAGGCAGGAAGCATGGCTAGGAAGCTACCCAGATAAGGAACCAGATTTAAAATACCAGCAGTTACACCCAGCGTAACCGCATAGCGTAGACCTATAATCTTGAAAAAGATGATAAACATTACTGCTACAATAATAGCTACTGTTACTTGTCCTCTAACATAGTTGGACAACTGTTGATTCACATCTGACAAAACCTGTCCTACAGGTTCCTTCAATTTCGTTGGCATGAATTGGGTTATATAGTTACGCAAGCCTTTCCCATCACGCAAGAGATAAAAGAGCATGAAAGGAACGATAATCAAGGCAACAATCACTTGAGATGCCCCGCTAATAAAGGCACTCACCCAGTTGACTGCCTGAGATGAAACTTTACTTGCCCAAACTGTAGCCTGACTAGAGAAGTTTGTTAAAACTTGCTCTAACTGAGGTCTGAAATCATCTGGTAAACGCTTGGTGACCAAATCATTAATAACTCGATCAGCATCTTCGAGATAGATTGGTACATTTCTTGCAAAGGTTAAAACTTGACGTTGCAGACTTGGAATAGCCACTGCCAAGCCCCAAATGATAAAGAGAGCGATGATGACAAAGACAATACTGATTGCGATGACGCGATTAATCTTATGCTTCTCCAACCAATCAACAATGGGATTCAGTAAATAGTATAGTAAACCAGATAGAATGACTGGCAACATCACGACTGCCAAAAAGTCTAAAACAGGTGAAAATAGAAAACTAATCTTGCTTAAAATAAAAAGATTCAGTCCCAATAATAAGGTTACCAAAAATACCGTAATTGCCTTGTTGTCCAAAAACCACTTGAAAAACCAAGATAGGCTAAAATGTTTCTCTTTTTGTTCCATAAATAATTCCTTTCTGTCATTCTTTCCATTATACCATTTTTAAATCAAAATAACTCTTTTTTAAAGTGCTTACATACTACTCAATTGCACCACATAGCATATTATAAATTAATTTTGTGATATAATAGACTTATCTTTATAAAGAGGTATAGTCATGAAAGAAACTGTTTATTTTGGAACTTATACACGTCGTACTTCCCAAGGGATTTACAAGGCAGACTTTGATACAGAAACTGGTCAGCTTTCAAATCTAGAACTTTTTGCAGCTGAACCAAGTCCAACCTACCTTGCCTTTGACCAGCACCAACATTTATACACTGTTGGTAGTCAAGACGATAAGGGGGGGATTGCAGCCTATCAAACTGATGGAACCTTATTAAATCATGTCGTGGAAAAAGGAGCTCCCCACTGTTATGTTGCCGTTGATGAAAAGCGTGATTTGGTTTACGCGGCAAACTACCACAAGGGACAGGTCCTTGTTTATAAACGCAAGGAAGATGGCAGTCTTCTACTTAGTGATGTAGATCAACACAGTGGCCAAGGTCCACATGAGAATCAAGCTTCTCCCCATGTTCACTTTACAGATTTAACACCTGACCACTATCTAGTGACCTGCGACTTAGGTACTGACCAAGTAATTACTTATGATCTTGATTCAGAAGGAAAATTATCTAAGCTCTATACCTATCATAGCCAGCCAGGAGCAGCTCACGCCATATTATTTTCCATAACCATTATAAAATCGCTTATCTCATTTGTGAACTCAATAGCACTATCGAGGTTCTAATCTACGATGGTGTTGGCGAATTTGAACGCATGCAAGTCATTTCAACTCTACCAGAAGGTTACAAAGGTTTTAATGGAACTGCTGCTATTCGTCTCTCTAAAGACGGTAAATACCTCTACGCTTCTAACCGTGGTCATGATTCTATCGCAGTATATACAATTCTTGCGGATGGTAGCTTAGAGTTATTAGAAATCGTTCCGACACATGGTCAGACTCCACGTGATTTTGATTTGACACCGGATCAAGAATTTGTCATTGCTGTCCATCAGGACTCTGACAATGCAACCGTCTTTAAACGCAATCCTGAAACTGGTCGTCTAGCAGAACTTTCTAATGACTTCCATATACCAGAAGCCGTCTGCATCAGATTTGCTAATTAAGACAATTATAACCACACTTCTAACAAGTTCTACACACCATAGACAAACATCATTTTAGTGTTTGTCTTTTTTATATTTTCTAAACTACTCCCCTAAAAACTGAAAACTTTCTGCAAACACTTATCAATGAGAAATAAAAATTCTTCTCAGCCATCAATTAATTATCATGCATCTTACGGAGCGAAACATAGTATTATTTGATTAGAAAAAAAGAACCTTGCAAAGCAAGATTCTTTCAGTGTCTGACTTAAATAATTGTTCTTCTGGGAACTAAATCGAATTAAGCTTCGATTTCTGTAACCATACCTGAACCAACAGTACGTCCACCCTCACGGATAGAGAATGTAGTACCTTGTTCTACGGCGATTGGGTGGATCAACTCAACGTCGATTGTCACGTTATCACCAGGCATTACCATTTCAGTACCTGCTGGAAGTTCGATTGAACCTGTAACGTCAGTAGTACGGAAGTAGAATTGTGGACGGTAGTTGTTGAAGAATGGAGTGTGACGTCCACCTTCTTCTTTAGTAAGGATGTAAACTTCACCTTTGAATTTAGTGTGTGGGTTGATTGAACCTGGTTTAGCGATAACTTGTCCACGTTCGATTTCGTCACGTTGAACACCACGAAGAAGGACACCTACGTTATCTCCGGCAAGACCTTCGTCAAGTTGTTTACGGAACATTTCAACACCAGTAACAACTGCTTTTTGAGTTTCTTCTTTGATACCAACGATTTCGATTTCGTCGTTGACTTTAACGATACCACGGTCGATACGTCCTGAAGCAACTGTACCACGTCCAGTGATTGAGAATACGTCTTCGACTGGAAGAAGCAATGGTTTGTCAGTGTCACGTTCTGGTTCTGGAATGTACTCATCAACTGTGTTCATCAATTCCATAACGATGTCTTCGTATTTAGTGTCACCTTCAAGGGCTTTAAGAGCTGAACCTTGGATAACTGGAAGATCGTCACCTGGGAAGTCGTATTCTGACAATAGGTCACGGATTTCCATTTCAACCAATTCAAGCAATTCTTCGTCGTCAACCAAGTCAACTTTGTTCATGAAGACGATAAGGTGTTTAACACCAACCTGACGTGAAAGAAGGATGTGCTCACGAGTTTGTGGCATTGGTCCGTCAGTTGAAGCTACTACAAGGATAGCACCGTCCATTTGAGCGGCACCAGTGATCATGTTTTTAACGTAGTCCGCGTGTCCTGGAGCGTCGATGTGAGCGTAGTGACGTTTTTCAGTTTCATACTCAACGTGCGCAGTGTTGATTGTGATACCGCGTTCGCGTTCTTCTGGAGCAGCATCGATAGACGCATAGTCTTTAGGTTGGTTAACTGATGAAGCAAGCGACGTGCCAAAACAGTTGTGATAGCTGCAGTTAGGGTAGTTTTACCGTGGTCAACGTGTCCGATAGTACCAATGTTAACGTGTGGTTTACTACGATCGTATTTTTCTTTTGCCATTTGAGTAAAAGCCTCCAATAAAATATATTTTATAGATAGACAGTAGGCAATACAGTCTAACTTTCCTTACTATTTTATCAAATTTCAGCTAAATTGCAAGTGTTTTACAAAGTTTTTGTGAATTATTCTTAATCTACTAATCTAAACGGCACTTCCACTCCTATCACTTGCCTAGATAAAAAGAAAAATCAGGAATTTCCTGACTTTTACTTAGCTAATTCTCTTTCTCGTTCTTTCATTATTTTATGATTTTCATACAAACGTGATAAAAACTTAGAAATTTCTTTTAAGATAGAATAAGTTGGTACTGCGACAATCATGCCAATAACACCATAGATATTACTTGATAACAAAAGTAATACTAAAATCGTAATTGGATGGACTTTCATCACACCACCTACGATTCGAGGGTAAAGGATGTTCCCATCTACTTGTTGAATAATCAGCATATAAATAACTGCAATCAGCATTCTATGAGGATCAGTAAAGACATTTGCGATAATCATCGGAATCAGACCAATACTTGGGCCTACATAAGGAATGAGATTGGCCAATCCTGAAAAGATGGCAAAGACCAAAGCGTATTTCAAACCGATCACGCTATAGCCGATAAAGGCCAAACAACCAATAATAATCGCATCAATGGCAACTCCACTAATATAGCGAGCAATTGTCGCATTCAAATTCTTTAATAGGCCTGCAATGTGTAGCTTATCTCTCTTTAAAACAGTACGTTCAAGCATCGGTAAAAATTTGTGACCATCTAACAAAAAATAAATTAAAAATATAGGGGTCATGATAATAATTAACACAGTGCTAAAGAGCGCAGATAGGACACTTCCAACACTATTCGTTACACTATTTAGGATATTCTGTAGAATATCTACATAGGAGAGATTTAATTGTTGAATCGTCGCTTGAATATCTAAATTTTGAAAGGCTGGATAAGTAGATAAATCCACAATCAAATCTTGCAAACGACTGTAGATTGTCTGGCTTGTTGCTATCAAACTGGTCAACTGATTAATCAAAATCGGTAAGAGATAGACTACCCCAATAACTAGCCCCCAGACCAAGGCGCACAAGGTTAGTAGAATACCAATGATACGGTTAATTTTGAAATACTTTTGTAAAAAATTTACAATAGGATTGGTCAAATAATATAAAAAACCACCTAAAAGAAAAGGAATCATTATAGTGTTTGCGACACTTACAAAAGGCGTTATAATCCCACCCATCTGTCTCCATAAATAGAAGATGATGGTTAATAGTAAAATCTCACTGGTCCAAAAAAATAATTTATTCTTACGAAACATGGGGTACCTCCATTCATCTATTTTACCACACTTTCAAAAAAGCTTCTTTCTTCTATCATGAAACTGGGAATATTTTTTTCTTTATGTTAGAATAAACTTACTATGAAAAAATAATTTTAACTCTCCTAAGCTTATCCGTGATTGGCTCAGCATCTACTGTTGCTGCTCAAGATTTTAATATTGCTGCTAAACATGCCATTGCTGTTGAGGCAAATACTGGTAAAATTCTCTATGAGAAAGATGCAACCCAGCCAGTTGAAATTGCTTCAATCACAAAGTTAATTACTGTTTATCTTGTCTATGAAGCCTTGGAAAACGGCAGTATTACACTATCAACTCCGGTAGATATTTCTGATTATCCTTACAAATTAACGACAAATTCTGAAGCAAGTAATGTTCCTATGGAAGCTCGTAATTATACCGTCGAACAACTACTTGAAGCAACATTAGTATCCAGCGCTAACAGTGCAGCTATTGCCCTAGCTGAGAAAATTGCTGGCTCAGAAAAAGATTTCGTCGATATGATGAGGGCAAAACTCTTGGAATGGGGAATTCAGGATGCCACTGTTGTCAATACGACTGGTCTTAACAATGAGACACTAGGGGATAACATTTACCCGGGTTCAAAAAAAGATGATGAAAACAAGCTCAGTGCTTATGATATCGCTATCGTTGCTCGCAATCTCATCAAAAAATACCCACAAGTCTTAGAAATCACGAAAAAACCTTCTTCTACTTTTGCTGGAATGACAATCACTTCTACCAACTACATGTTAGAGGGCATGCCTGCTTATCGCGGTGGTTTTGATGGCCTTAAGACAGGAACAACAGACAAGGCTGGAGAATCTTTTGTTGGTACTACTGTTGAAAAAGGGATGAGGGTTATCACAGTTGTTTTGAATGCAGATCATCAAGACAATAATCCTTACGCTCGCTTCACAGCTACATCTTCACTAATGGATTATATCTCTTCTACATTCACACTTCGCAAAATCGTTCAAAAAGGCGATGCCTATCAAGATAGCAAAGCCCCTGTACAAGATGGAAAAGAAGATACCGTCACTGCCGTTGCCAAAGATGACATCTCTCTAATTGAACGTGTTGGGGGACAATCGTCCCAAACTGTTCAATTCACACCTGATTCTAAGGCAATTCCAGCACCACTTGAAGCTGGAACAGTGGTTGGCCATTTAACTTATGAAGACAATGATTTGATTGGTCAAGGTTACATCACTACAGAACGTCCTAGTTTTGAAATGGTAGCAGAAAAGAAAGTTGAAAAAGCCTTCTTCTTAAAAGTTTGGTGGAATCAGTTTATCCGCTTCATCAACGAGAAGCTATGATATAATAAACTTCTTAAAGCTAAAAAATAAATATTATGTTTAAAGAAAAAGAAGGGGAATCTGTATAATACAGAACTCCCTTCTTTTTTTAAACTTAATTTATTAATAGCAAAAATCCCCTAAATCTTAGATTAACACTATCTAAAATCTAGAGGATTAATTATATAAATACTATTTTAAAATCTTGATTCTAGTTCATTTCTTTAAAGGCTGCTTCTGCATCCTCGTTGCTGATAACACCAAATTGAATCTTGCCAATCTTTCCTTGACTGTCAATCAGGTATTCTGTAGGAATGCTTCGAATTTGGTAAGCTTGGAAGGTGGTTCCTTTTGTGTCATAAAGTACTGGGATATCTTTATATCCTTGATCTTGGAACCATTGTGGGAATTGCTCGACAGTTTTTTCACCTTGAATTCCTGGTGCAATGACACTAAGAATTTCAAAATCACGATCTGGTTTCGCCGCTAATTCCATCAACTCAGGCATACTTTTCTTACATGGACCACACCATGAAGCCCAAAACTTTAAGTAGACTTTTTTACCCTTATAATCAGATAACTTAACTTCTTTACCATCCATAGATTGCAAGGTAAAGTCTGGAGCCTCTTTCCCAACAGCAATTTGTTGTACAGTCGTTTGTTGCTGTTGTTTTGGGGATTGTTGTGGAGCTTGAGTCTTTTTAGTCTCTTCCTCACCACAGGCTATCAATACGACTAATGACAAGAGGCTTAAGCCAGCAAACATTACTTTTTTCATCTTTTTCTCCTTTATTCAAAAATTCCAGCTAGAACATTTACTTGTCCTAACAGTAATAAAATTCCCATTAAAATAATGAGGAAACCACCAATTTTCTTCAGTAGCATCATATGACGTTTAATTTTACTAAAATAAGGCATCACTACACCAGAAGCTAGAGCCAAAACCAAGAAAGGAATAGCCATCCCCAGAGTGTAAACAAGAGTATAGATAGCTCCTTGCCAGGCACCATTGCCTCCAGAAGCCGCAAGTGCTAAAACAGAACTTAAAACTGGACCAATACAAGGCGTCCAACCAAAGCTGAAGGTAATACCAAGTAAAAAAGCTGACCAATAACGATTAAAATCTGATTTTTTAAAGGTAAAGCTTTTTTGAACCTCTAATTTCTTAAAATGAAAAATTTCCATCTGGTGTAAACCTAAAATGATAATAATCGTCCCCATGGTATAGCGAAACCAATTGGCATAGAGAATATTACCAAAGTAACCAGCACCAAATCCTAAGATAAAGAAAATGAGAGAAATACCTGCAATAAAGCACAGCGTTCGAATCAAGCCTGACCAAGCGACTTTTCTTCCAAACAGAGAGAAGCTTTTTGCACTTTCCTGATCATCCAATAAAATTCCAGTATAAACAGGTAACAGAGGAAAAATGCAAGGGGAAAAGAAGGACAAGATCCCTGCTAAAAAAACGGAGATTGAAAATACTATCGTTTCCAATAAAAAACCAACTTTCTTAATAATTCTAATCCTATTTTACTATAATCAATTTCATTTGTATGATTTCTGCTACGCAATTTGAATTATGCTATCTTTTTTTATCTTTTATATCAATAGACGATTCTAATTTTTCATCAGTTTTACCCTTAAGAAAACATAAAAAATGAACTTGGTAACTCAAGTTCATTTTTTCTTATAGTCTATTTCCGACATTGATACGGTTAATGGCACGTTGCAGTGCAATCTTCGCACGACGTTCTTGGTCAATCAAGTGTTTGTCTTGTGCTTCTTCAATTTCACGCTCTGCTCGAAGTTTGGCACGTTCTGCACGACTAACGTCGATATCACGAGCACGTTCTGCAGAGTCAGCAACAATTGTGACAACGCCATTGGCAACTTCGATAACACCTCCGTTTACTGCAATCCAGTTCACGTGATTTTCATCATCTACACGTTTAACCTTAACCTCATCAACTGCTAAGACTGCAATCATATTTTCATGTCGTGGCAAGATTCCCATCTCACCATCCAGAGTTCGAACTGATACAAAGCTGGCATGGTGATCATAGACGAGACCATCTGGTGTCACGATCTGGACAGTTAACTGAACCATAGATCACCTCTTAAAATCCCATTTTTTCAGCTTTTGCAATCACATCTTCGATAGAACCTACACCACGGAAGGCATCTTCTGGTAAGTGGTCGTGTTTACCATCAAGGATTTCCTTAAAACCACGAACAGTTTCATCAACTGGAACATAAGAACCAGGCTGACCAGTAAATTGTTCTGCAACGTTGAAGTTTTGCGACAAGAAGAACTGGATACGACGGGCACGAGCAACCAAGGTCTTTTCTTCATCAGAAAGCTCATCCATACCAAGGATAGCAATGATATCTTGCAATTCATGGTAACGTTGAAGGACACGTTTTACTTCAGCAGCAACTGCATAGTGCTCTTCTCCAACGATTTCAGGTGCCAAGGCACGTGAGCTTGAAGCAAGTGGGTCAACTGCTGGATAGATACCCAATTGAACCAACTTACGTTCCAAGTTGGTTGTTGAATCCAAGTGAGCGAAGGCTGTTGCTGGCGCTGGGTCAGTATAGTCATCCGCTGGCACATAGATAGCCTGGATAGAGGTTACAGAACCCTTCTTAGTTGATGTGATACGTTCTTGCAACTGCCCCATTTCTGTAGCAAGTGTTGGTTGGTAACCAACGGCTGATGGCATACGACCCAAAAGGGCAGATACTTCTGAACCAGCCTGAGTGAAACGGAAGATATTATCGATAAAGAGAAGCACGTCTTGGCCTTCCACATCACGGAAATATTCAGCAATTGTCAAACCAGTAAGAGCAACACGCATACGTGCTCCTGGTGGCTCATTCATCTGACCAAATACCATGGCTGTTTTCTCGATAACGCCTGATTCTTTCATTTCCCAGTAAAGGTCATTACCCTCACGAGTACGTTCCCCAACACCAGTAAATACTGAAATACCACCGTGTTCTTGGGCAATGTTGTGAATCAATTCTTGGATTAAGACGGTTTTACCAACTCCAGCACCACCGAAAAGTCCAACCTTACCACCTTTAAGGTAAGGGGCAAGAAGGTCGATAACCTTAATCCCTGTTTCAAGGATTTCAGAAGAGGTAGACAACTCATCAAAAGTTGGAGCTTTTTTATGAATTGGCTGACGCTCTGCATCTTCTGTAAAAGGAGCTTCCAAATCAATGGTATCTCCCAAAACATTGAAGACACGTCCCAAAGTTTCTTTACCTACTGGTACAGAGATTGGACGACCTGTGTCCAATACTTCCATTCCACGAGTCAAACCATCTGTTGATTCCATGGCGATAGTACGGACCATACCATCTCCCAACTCCAAGGCTACTTCAAGGACGATTTTTGTTTTTCTTTCGTCATTTTTGTAGACGACAAGTGCATTGTTAATCTCAGGAAGTTTTTCCCCTGCTGCAAACAAGACGTCTACAACGGGACCGATAACCTGAGCAATTTTACCTGAACTCATCTCCTTCTCCTATTCTATATAAGATACTGTCGGTCCCTAGCTTAACTAGGTCCTAAGTTCATTTTCATACGAGCTAGACTAGTGCCTATTCTAAGGCACTAGCTCCTGCTACGATTTCTGTAATTTCTTGTGTAATCGCCGCCTGTCTGGCACGGTTATACTGAATTGTCAAATCATTAATGACTTTCTTAGCATTATCTGTCGCTGTTTGCATGGCTGTCATACCCGCAGCATTTTCAGCTGTCTTAGCATCGATAATAGCACCATAAATCATACTTTCTGCAAACTGAGGCAACAACTGCTCCAAAATTTCTTCTCGGCTAGTTTCCAATTCAAAGGTCAAGCTGTAACTGTCATCTGCTTCATTTGGATCCAAGTCAACAATTGGAAGCATTTGTTCCACACGCATTTGACTAGTTAGCGTATTGACATGGTGGTTATAGCAGACATAGAGTTCATCAAAAAGTTCATTTTGGTACATTTCAACAGTTTTTGAAATAATCTTACGAACTTCATCAAAGCTTGGTTGATCTGCCAAGCCACGTAGTTCATAAAGTGGTTGAATACCACGAGCCTTAAAGAAATCAGCTCCCATTCCACCAATACAGATCATTTCAAAACCTTTACCGTCTGGATGGTATTCTTCTTTCAGCTCCATAACGGCTTTCAGAATAGAGGAATTATAACCTCCAACCAAACCGCGGTCTGAAGTAATGACGATATAGCCTGTCTTCTTAACTGGACGGCTAATCAACATCGGATTGGTTGAACTGCCAGCTCCATTCCCATGAAGAATATCCGTCAACAGTTTACGAACTTTCTGAGCATAAACTTGAAAGTTGCGAGCAGCTTCTTCAGAACGACCTAGCTTAGCAGCTGATACCATCTGCATGGCATTAGTGATTTGACTAGTATTTTTTGTTGAGGCGATTTTTGTTTTAATATCATTTAGAGATACTGCCATCTGACACCTCTATTCTTATTGGAAGCTGGTTTGATTGAGAAACTCTGTAATCGCAGCATCCAAGACTGCTTCTTCTGGCAAGTCTTTTGTATCACGAATGGTTTCCAAAATCTCTGGATGTTGAGCATCAAAGAAGGCATGGAACTCTTCCTCGAAACGAACAATATCATCTACAGGAACAGTATCCAAGAAACCGTGTGTCAAAGCATAGAGAATGGTTACTTGTTTCTCAACAGGCAATGGTTTGTGAACAGGTTGTTTCAAGACTTCAACTGTACGACGACCACGGTTTAACTTAGCCTGTGTTGCCGCATCCAAGTCCGAACCGAACTTAGTGAAGGCTTCCAACTCACGATATGAAGCAAGGTCGATACGAAGGGTACCAGCTACCTTTTTCATGGCTTTAATTTGTGCAGAACCACCTACACGCGATACAGAAGAACCCGCATCGATGGCTGGACGAATACCCGCATTGAAGAGACCATCACCAAGGAAGATTTGTCCATCAGTGATTGAAATCACGTTGGTTGCGATATAGGCAGAGATATCTCCTGCTTGTGTCTCGATAAATGGTAGGGCAGTAATTGATCCACCACCAAGTTCATCAGAAACTTTAGCTGAGCGCTCAAGCAAACGGCTGTGAAGGTAGAAAACATCCCCTGGGAAAGCTTCACGACCTGGAGGACGACGAAGCAAGAGTGACAGTTCACGATAAGCTACTGCTTGTTTTGAAAGATCATCATAAACGATCAAAACATGCTTACCTTGGTACATAAATTCTTCCGCCATGGCAACCCCAGCATAAGGAGCTAGGAAAAGCAATGGAGATGGTTGTGAAGCAGAGGCTGTCACAACGATTGTGTAGTCCAAGGCACCGTACTGACGAAGTGTTTCTACTTGCGTACGAACTGTTGATTCTTTCTGTCCAATCGCTACGTAGATACAGATCATATCTTGACCCTTTTGGTTCAAGATTGTATCAATCGCAATGGTTGTTTTCCCTGTCTGACGGTCACCGATAATCAACTCACGTTGACCACGACCAATCGGTACAAGGGCGTCAATAGCTTTCAAACCAGTTTGCAATGGTTCTGATACAGACTTACGTTGCATAACACCAGGAGCTGGCGCTTCTACTGGACGAGTTTTGTCAGTGTGGATTTCTCCAAGACCGTCAACTGGACGACCAAGTGGGTCCACAACACGACCAATCAGACTTTCACCTACTGGGACTTCCATGATTTTACCTGTACGGCGGATTGTATCTCCTTCACGGATATCTGTAAAGTCACCTAGGATGATAATACCTACGTCTGTTGACTCCAAGTTTTGAGCCATACCATAAGAGCCGTTTTCAAAAATCAACAACTCTCCACTCATGCATTTTCAAGGCCGTGAGCACGCGCGATACCATCCCCGATATAGGTTACAACACCTGTTTCAGTCACATCAAAATTGGGTTTGAAATTTTCAATTTGTTGCTTAATTAAAGCGCTGATTTCTTGTGCGTTAATTGCCAAAAGAACACCACTTTCTATTTCAAATTTTCTTTAACAACTTTAAGTTGTTGTTTAATACTCACATCAATTGTCTTGTGATTGGCAAAAATGACAAAACCACCAATAAGACTTTCATCGATTTGTTCTTTTACACTCCTTACTTTAAGAGACATTTTTTTCTCAATCAAAGGGAGCAAGCGACTCTTCTGTTCATCAGTTAAAGGATGAGCTGACGTAATCGTCACTTCAAATCGATTTGTTTCTTTTTCAAGTCGGTTCAAGCAATCTACAAGAATATCATAAAAAAGATTTGCTCTGTGATTGTAGATAAGAACCTGGATAAAGTTTTGCAATAAAGATGACACTGAGTCTTGGAAGAAAGAAATCGTTTTTTCCTTGTCAGACTCGTCTACTGCCACTTTTTTTAAAAAAGAAGGTAAGCCTGTTTCTTCAGCAACTTGCTTGATTTGAGCTAAGTCTGAAAAGATACGGTCTTCTTCTCCTTTTTCTAAAACCAATTGGACAAAAGGCATGCTGTATTTTTCAATTACCTTTACTGTTTTCTTGTCCATTAAGCTTCTCCTAACTGATCGATATACTGATCAATGAGTTCTTTATGGGCATGACCGTCAAGGTTTTGTGAGATGATTTTACCAGCCAAGCTGATTGTCAAATCTGCTACCTCACCCTTAACGCTTTGTAAAGCTTCAGCTTTATTTTGAGCAATTTCTTGGTTCGCTTTTTCTTTCAAGCGTCCTGCTTCTAGCTTAGCATCTGCTAAAATACTAGCTTTGCTTTTCTCAGCTGTTTCTTTCGCATTCTCAATGATTGTCTTAGCTTCTTTACGACTACCAGCCAATTCATCTTCGCGTTTTTGAGCCAATACTTCTGCTTTTTGACGTGCTTGTTCAGCTCCGTCAATATCTGCTGCAATTTTTTCTGCTCTTTGTTCGAAAATGCTAGTCAAATTTGACCAAGCGTATTTCTTAACCAAGACTAGCAAGAGAATAAAGGAACCAGCGATTAGTATAAAATCACCAAGTAATTCACCTACTGTTACATTCATAAACTACTCCTTTCTATTCTTCATCATTAATTTTATTTCCTAGGTACATTGAAGATAACAATGTAAATACATATGCTTGTACACAAGAAATAAAAACAGAAAATGCAGTCCAGATTAGATTTGTTCCAAAAGCAATAGGATACCAATAGAAGGCCTGATGAGAAAGTAGGACTAACATACTTGCCATCACTTCTCCTGCAAAGATATTACCAAATACCCGCAATGCAAGTGAAAGGAGATTGGTAACTTCTTCTAAGAGATTCATTGGTGTCATAAAACCTGGTGTTACAAATGCTTTTAAATACTTTTTGATTCCACGACGACGAATTCCTTCTACGTGGGTCATTAAGATAATTGTAAAAGACAAGACCAAGTCAAATGACAAATTTGCTGTTGGTGAGGTCCAAAGATTTACACCATCTGTAGTCTGAATTCTAGCCATTAAGCCAATATTATTTGCAATGGCCATAAATAGGAATAAACAGAAATAAAAGAGAGAATAATCCTTTATCATTGGACCAAGGTTTGATTTTGTAAATCCAACAACAAAATCAAATAAATACTCTAATACATTTTGTTTTCCTGTGGGTCTCAAAGTCATATTTCGAGTTGCCCAATAAATAAAGCCAAAAATAAGTGCTACAGTCAACAAAGTCAAAACTACTATGGTTAAATTAAAGGTAACAGGACCAATATTGATGGTTGGATTAATACTTTCTTCCATCTAAAATCCTCCCTTTTTCAATTTATACTTCTTTTATTTGATGATAAATGAAAAGACAAGAGTAACGAAGAAAGTACCTTCAATAAAGGCAACCCCTAGGATCATCAAACTACGTAGTTCTGAGATGATATCTGGTTGGCGAGCAACTGATTTCAACAAACCGTTCATCAACATACCTTCACCAAGAGATACACCCATACAGGCAAGACATAGACCGAAAAATGTTAAATTCATGACGAATTCTCCTTTTAATTAAAATTTACTTACTTAGTTTAGTCCTAAAAATTGGATTTGTCAACTTTTTACTTACATTGAAAGCGTTTAATGAAAATTATTTACAATTTTACTATTTTTAAGTCTATTATATAGAAAACTTTGGAAAAAACTTGTAATAAATCCGTCTATTATCTAGGTCTTTCTGAAAAATAATGAAAAATCCGAGATGAAATCTCGGATGGAAATTAATATATTTTCTTTAACCTAAGGTTCTTTAGTAAGTAGGATTAAAGGGAAAGCAACTAGAAAGCTTTCATCTCCTACATGTTTATTAAGCACGCACTGTGACGCTAGTTCCATCTTCCTTATAAAGATTGATGAGACCTTCTTTAAGAGCTCGAACCATGTCTCCAGCTTGAACAGGTTGTGGAACCTTGATAGTCAAGAGTTCCATTGGATTAGGAGCACGGTCGATTTTATTGCCTTTGGCATCATGTAAATCTTCGATATACGTTTCAAAGTGACGGAAACCTGGGCCATAAAACTCAACTTGGTCCCCTTCGTTAATAACGTTCCGTTGACGAATAGTTGCTGTTTGTGTCGCATCATCATAGGAAACTACTTCAGCGACAAACTTATACTCAGGAATTTTACGGCGAGCACCGAACAACTGCTCATTTTCAGATGGTGTACCGTAGTAGAAACCTGTTGCCAATTCACGTTGGGCAACCTTCCACATCTCATCAATCAAGTCTTGCTTGATAGCTTCAAACTTCTCTGGACTTTCTAGATAAGCATCAACAGCCGCCTTGTAGCAGTTTGTTACTGTGGATACGTAGTGAATAGACTTCATACGTCCTTCGATTTTTAGACTGTCCACACCATTCTCAATCATATCCGGGATATGGTCAATCATGGACATGTCAACAGCTGACATAGAAAATTCTTCAGGAATTTCACCTTTAAGACTCTTACGTTCCTTCCCAAATGGCATATCGTAAAGGTCGTACTTCCAACGGCAAGACTGAGAGCAACCACCACGGTTAGCATCACGCATACTCATGTGGTTTGAAAGAGTACAACGACCAGAGTAAGAAATACACATGGCTCCGTGGACAAAGGCTTCAATCTCAACATCTGTACGTTTGCGGATTTCAGCTAATTCTTCCATCGAAACCTCACGCGCCAAAACGACACGAGTCAAGCCCAGTTCTTTCCAGAACTCAAGGGTTTCATAGTTAGTTGCACTTGCTTGGGTAGAGAGGTGGATTTCAAGACCTGGTGCTTCAGTCGCTGCAATCATGATCAAGGCTGGGTCAGATACGATAACTGCTGCAATCCCGATATCACGCAGTTTACGGAACCACTCACCAGCACCAGCTTCATTTCCTTCGTGCATAACCATATTGGCAGCTACATAGACTTTGGCACCGTACTTGGCAGCAAACTGGACACCTTCTTCCATCTGTTCGAAAGTAAAGTTTCCGGCACGGCTACGAAGACCATAGGCCTGACCACCGATAAAGACAGCATCTGCTCCATATTGAACAGCTACCTTTAGCTTCTCTAAAGTCCCTGCAGGTGATAAAACCTCAGGACGTTTTAATGTTTTTGTCATGTTTTCTCCTATTTGCAATATAAAAGTTTGACGTTTTTCCTTCTCATTTTATAGTAAATAAGTGATAAAATCAAGCCTAGACAGATTGTTTTGACAATTCTAATCTTTTAAGAAAGCAAAAAACTAGCCTTTCTAGACTAGTTATTCTCAAGATAAAATTCAAAGCGTTCGCCTACATACTGACTTTTTACGTATTCAAATGCAGTACCATCTTCTAGGTAAGAAATCTGAGTCAGACCAAGAATAGCATGTCCTTTTTCAACTTCCAAATAGTGGGCAATCTTTTCTTTAGCAAGGCGAGCATAGATAGTCTGCTGTGATTTGCCAATACGGTAGCCATGTTTTTGCAATGTTTGGAAGAAATGACTGGTGATTTCTTCTTTTTTAAAGTCCTTAATGAATTTTTCAGGAATAGAAGCAACTTCATAAACTAGAGGAACTTGGTCGGCATAGCGGACCCGTTCCATTCGGATAATATTCTCCGTTGGAGAAATTCCTAACTTTGCAACTTCCTGCTCATTGGGAATGGTTTTTCTGTAGGAAATGAGCTGGCTAGAGGGTACTTTACCTTGGGACTTAACAATTTCAGTAAAACTTGTTGTTCCTCGCATCTTTTCTTGTACCCGAGTACTAGAAACAAAGGTGCCACTTCCTACGCGGCGCTCTAAGACACCTTCTTCAACTAATAGAGATACAGCTTGGCGGAGGGTCATGCGACTGACCTCAAACTGCTCTGCTAAATCTCTTTCACTGGGAAGTCTCTCACCAATGGCCCAACGATGTTCGTCAATATCCTTTTTAATCTGATCATGGATTTTCATATAAGCGGGTAACATATTTTTCACTTCATTTCTATCTTTTCTCTATTGTACCCCAATAAACTAGAAAAAGTCAAACTTCGCCTTGTTTAGTTGGTAATTCGCCCTTATTTGTGATAGAATATTGAAAAAAGATATTTCTTTTGAGAAAGGAAAAAGATGAGCAACATATCAACTGATTTGCAAAATGTAGAAAAAATCATCGTATTGGACTATGGTAGCCAGTACAACCAGCTGATTTCACGCCGTATCCGTGAGATTGGTGTTTTTTCGGAACTAAAAAGCCATAAAATTTCAGCAGCTGAAGTTCGTGAAATCAATCCTGTAGGAATTATCCTATCAGGTGGTCCAAACTCTGTATACGAAGATGGTTCATTTGATATTGACCCAGAAATCTTCGAACTTGGAATTCCAATTTTGGGAATCTGTTACGGTATGCAGTTGTTGACCCATAAACTTGGAGGAAAAGTTGTTCCTGCAGGTGATGCTGGAAATCGTGAATACGGTCAATCAACTCTAACTCATACACCATCAGCTCTTTTTGAATCAACACCTGATGAACAGACTGTTTTGATGAGTCATGGTGATGCGGTTACTGAGATTCCTTCTGACTTTGTTCGTACAGGTACATCAGCTGACTGCCCATACGCAGCCATTGAAAATCCAGATAAACACATTTACGGTATTCAATTCCACCCAGAAGTTCGTCATTCTGCATACGGAAACGATATCCTTCGTAACTTTGCCCTTAACATTTGTAAAGCTAAAGGCGACTGGACAATGGATAATTTCATTGATATGCAGATCCAAAAAATCCGTGAAACCGTCGGTGATAAACGTGTCCTTCTTGGCCTTTCAGGTGGGGTTGACTCATCTGTCGTTGGAGTTCTTCTCCAAAAGGCTATTGGCGATCAATTGATCTGTATCTTCGTAGACCACGGTCTTCTTCGTAAAGGAGAAGCGGACCAAGTTATGGACATGCTTGGTGGTAAGTTTGGTTTGAATATCGTCAAAGCAGACGCTGCTAAACGTTTCCTTGATAAACTTGCTGGCGTTTCTGACCCTGAACAAAAACGTAAAATCATCGGTAATGAGTTTGTCTATGTATTCGATGACGAAGCAAGCAAGCTCAAAGATGTGAAATTCCTTGCTCAAGGTACCTTATACACAGACGTTATCGAGTCTGGTACAGATACAGCTCAAACTATCAAGTCACACCACAACGTGGGTGGTCTTCCAGAAGACATGCAGTTTGAATTGATCGAACCACTCAACACTCTTTATAAGGACGAAGTTCGTGCCCTAGGTACAGAGCTTGGTATGCCAGACCACATCGTATGGCGCCAACCATTCCCAGGACCAGGACTTGCTATCCGTGTCATGGGTGAAATCACTGAAGAGAAACTAGAAACCGTTCGTGAGTCAGACGCTATTCTTCGTGAAGAAATTGCTAAAGCAGGTCTTGACCGTGATATCTGGCAATACTTCACAGTGAACACAGGCGTTCGTTCAGTTGGTGTCATGGGTGACGGTCGCACTTATGACTACACGATTGCAATCCGTGCGATCACTTCTATCGATGGTATGACAGCTGACTTTGCAAAGATTCCTTGGGAAGTCCTTCAAAAGATTTCTGTCCGTATCGTAAACGAAGTGGACCACGTTAACCGTATCGTCTACGACATTACAAGTAAACCACCAGCAACCGTTGAGTGGGAGTAGAGTAAGTTATTCAAAAAAACGCTTGAAATCAATGATTTCAGCGTTTTTATTTTCCTATTAGCACCAATTTAGCACCAAAAACTATTTTTCAATGTCTAAATCTAAAATCTTTTTAACATTTTTTGTACTCTCTACATACTTACCCTTCTTTGATTCTCTAACAATTCTGTCATAATCACTATCATTTTCATCTAATTCATAAACACGATATAAATCATTTTTAAATTCAAACTCACTAATCAAATCTTGTTTTCTCATTATGATACCCCCCTAATATAAATTATACATAAAAAAATACTTACATCAACTAATTTGATAAATTTCAAATGTGATATAATAAGAAAAAATAGAAGAGGGTATAAAATGCTTAAAGAATTCGGTATGACTACTTTGGAAATTTCAAAATCTGATTCAAATAAAGAACAGAATATCCCAGTTCTAAAAATGTATGATGATAAAGAATTAATTGGGACTTTTAATATTCTTACAAATGAAGTTATAGAAAATATAGATTTAGCAGATTATGATATTCGTTTTGCACAGAAACAAATTGAATTAAATCGAGATAATTATCTTGAAACATGGAAAGAGATAAAAAATACGGTAAACACTAATAGTTTACCGTAGAAATCTAAAGTTAAATCGGACAGACTTCGCTAGTCAGACAAAACTTTAGATTGATTTTTTTTAGTATGCTGATTGCCCTTAAATTTACTCTTTCTGATATTATTGTCACTCACCACTACTTTTCCAGTCATTCTAGTTGCCACTTCTTTCATTGCACTTGGTCTTAAATGAGAGTACGTTCCAAGTGTAGTCTTAATATCAGCGTGTCCTAAACGATTTTGCATTTCTAAATCATTCATTCCCAAAGAGAGCATAAAGCTGGCATGAGAGTGTCTTAAATCATGGATCCTAATTGATTTTATTTTTGCGTAATCACTATGAGATTTTAGAACACGTTTAAGAGTTGATTTTACCAATGGACTATCAGCTATGGAAAATACAAATTTACATTCCCCTATTTGAGATTGTGCTTTCTTCCAATATTTCAAATGTTCTAATGTATCATCATCAAGATACAAAAGCCTAACACCTGATATAGATTTTGTATCGGTAAGATACCACTCTTTTTGGCTTTTATAATACATGGAACAGTCTATTAAAACAGTACCTTTTTCAAAGTCAATTTTCGACCATTCAATAGCTTGTAATTCACTTGTCCTAACTCCAGTCATAAAGAAAAACCAAAATGTAGTAAAATACAATAATTCATAGATATTAGATTTATCAAATGTACTAATAAATAGCTGAAATTCTTCTACCGTCCAAAAATCAACTTTAGGACGGTCTTTTTTTACATTTCCTACTGTCTTAGCAACATTACTTGATAACATACCTAGTTTAACTGCTAAATCAAAAACCTGTTGTAAAATTTGATGAACTGAACGGATATAATTGTTAGATAATCCCTCTATAAACATTGCATTTTGCCACTGCTTAACATGAGGAGGTAAGATATCTGATAACTTCATATTCTCAAAATATGAAAGTCTTTTAAATTTTGATTGTGTCATATCAAAAGTACGTTTTCTTACTTGGCTTTTATAGTCTGGTATAAAATAATCATCAAGAAACTTTTTAAAAGTCATTGTACTATTAGTAGATATTGCCCCTTTTCCAAAATCTGCTTGAATCTGTAATTGCCACAGTTGAGCTTCTCTTTGAGTTTTAAAGCCAGTCTTAAACTTACGTATTCTTTTACCAGTCTGACTATCAAATCCTAGTGATACAGAGGCTCTATAAGTTCCATTTTGTAATGGATATATATTTGGAAGCTTAGGCATTTTCTTTTACTTCCATATCTACTAGACTGGCTTCATCTATTTTCACACCCAAGATTTCTTCTACCGTTTCAAGTGGTACACGTCCTAAACCTTTACTTTCATACCATGATAGACCTTGACTGGCTAATTTTGCTTTAGCCTGTTTTACTAACATCATAGCTTGCCAACTTGAAAAACCTAATTTCATTAAATCTTTTTTTACAACAAACACACTTTTTCCCCTTTCTTTATGATATAATTATTTTGGTTTTTTATTTTGATGTGTGATTGATTTTCACGCATCTTTTTTTTGCATCTAGTCCATAAATCTTTATCATTCATGAACATATAAATATTATCTAGCGACTGCGTTATCGGTATACTCTTTTTAAATCGTATCACTCTAAAGTCAGAATCTAGCCTTTTATCAAAGAACATTACGATTTTTTTAGTCATTTGTCACATCCTTTACTTCCTTAGGTAAAATTCTAGGGCAAATACATTCTTCGACTATTTTCTCAATAAAAACATCTCTATCATGGGCACAAAACAAATCTTCATACCTAAAATTTAAAACAGCAATAGTACCATCTTTTTTCTCATAGAAATCTATTCCTTTTCGCTTCACAACTTCAGAAATATTATATAAACGCTCAACTTCTGAACCATGCTTAAGACTTACATCTACTAAAAAGTTAATTCTTCTAAGAAACTGGTTTAAATCCTCAGCCTTTATACGTCCAAAAAATAATTTAGGTGACATATAAACTGGCATAATAATCAACCGAGGAACTACTAACTTATTCTGATACCGTGCTGACATTCTAGCTGAATTAAGAGGATCAAGCAACTTTAACCAGTCACTCGCTCGCATAGTGTCCTCTCTTAAATCATCTAATAACAAAATATCTTCACCTAAATAATTATCAAATGGGTTAGAAGATGAAGCTGAATAAATATCTCCACGCAATCCCACTTCATTTAATTTAGCCTGAGCTTGTAACGCTATATTCTTAGCTAATTCCGATTTTCCAATATCTGAATCTCCTTGAATATAGATTACAGTCATTTGATATTCTTTACGTTCTAAACTTTTCAAGCGTAAAAATGTTTGTCTTTCACCATAAAAATTAAATCCTTCTCTAAATTTTTGCTGATTATTTCCAAAGAGAAAAGCAAGCGAATCATCTTCCATGACATCATTATAGGTTAATTCTCCTAATTGAATTTTAGATAAAGTCAAATCTAAACTTTCATCTGATTTTTCACGTTTTTTTGTGGCTGCATACTTCTCAAAATCTTCTCTATTTTGATTAATAAATGCTTCATAATCAAACGTATCAAATGTTTCTACATCACTTGCAGAATACTGATATTTATCTTTATCTTTGGCATGGATAAGATAGGCTTTTGAATTTATCTTCCCATACTTACCACGTCCACTTGACTCAATATATTGTGGCAATATACCAAGACTTAAAGCCAAAACATTTAAATCCTTTTTATTAGAAAATTCTATATAACCATGAATATGTGGTTCAACTAATTTTGTGCCATAAGAAATATCTTTATCATGAATAATCAAAGCAATTTTTAAGTCTTCCGATTCACTAATCAATCTTACTCGTTCATAAATTTCTTTAAAAATTTCAATTTTATTATTTTCCCAATTTAAAAATAATTTTTTACTATCTTCTGACCAGTCCCAAAAATCAGGCTTTAACTGCTGTTCAAAAATATAAGTCGTTGTTTGTTTTCTCTTTGCCATTTTTTCCTTTCCAATCATTTTTTTGAATTTACTTGCCCTAAACTTGAGCAAATTAAAAGATTTTTGCTTAATTTGCTCACTAATTTGCTCATTAATTTGCTCAAGTTTTTTCGGACTTTTTTCAAATAAAACCAAAAGGGGTTAACCACCCCAAACCTACGGTTTAAAAGGGTTTTAGACCATTCTGTCGACAAGCCCTAGAATGGTCCGCGCATAGAAAACATACCTTTTGAGCAAATGAGCAAATTAAAACTCTAAAAACTCTTATCAGTTAAAAAAGTGTATAATTAAAACATAATGCTGTATATAGATTGTTAGTGAGCGCTAGTACCCGCTAGTGATCGCAGTCGCTGGCGTTCCGCTTCCGCTCCTGCTACTAGCTACTAGCTACTAACAATCTATATTCCTTCTAAAAATGCGGTCGGTGCGGTGCATGGTGCTAGCCAACGGCTTCGCCCCCTGCTTTGCACCTACATTTTTAGCTAGTGTGTGCGAGTTATCAGCTACTTATATTTCTAGGTCATTTTAAAATCTTTACATTTTCTGCCTTATACCAACCTAAAGAACTGTTATTAAGTTGTCCACCAGTTACATTGTAAAATTCAAGTACCGTACCAAAGACCACTTCTAATTTTACAGGCGCTTTAATTTCATATTCTAACTGATGTACAGTATCTACTATTGCATACTTAAATCCATCACTAACACCATCTTTGAATACCTCCTCGACACTTCCAGTAGAAACAACTTCTAAGACAGGAACTACCTCTGTTTGATATTCTTTACCTTTATTCCCCATAAGGGTGACTTTTCTTGTATCTTGTTGGAGAACCTCTCCTAATCTTCTATTCCAATTTGGTTTAGCCATTACTTATACCTCTTTTTCTTGAATTATGTTATAATTTATATAGATTTTTTATTTAGCCTTTGAGGATTTTTTTCTTCAAAGACTTTTTTATACAATCATAGACAGTTACCCCCAATTCTTGCCAAACATAGTATAGTTTGTTATAATTAGTCTTAATAGGACTAATTATATTTTAGTCCAAACAAGACTAATTGTCAATAAAAATAGTCTTATTTGGAATTTTTTTTTGAAGGTAGGTATTTATATGTTAGATTTCCCAAACAGATTAAAAGAAAAACGAAAAAGTAAAGGATATACGCAGGAACAAATATCCAAACTTTTAGATATTGGTCAGAGTGCCTATGCGAAGTGGGAAAACGGTCGTACTGAACCCACTCTCGAAAATATAGTGAAACTATCAAAAATACTAGATACTACAACAGATGAACTATTAGGTAGGCATATAAATTTTGGAGATACAATTTTAAATAAGAAATATAAATATGATTTAAGTGTTCTAAAAGAGTCCGATATTCAAAATCTTTATGATTTAAAAATCACATTAGCATTTGATTTACTAGATGAATCTTTAAATCCAACAAAACTTAAAGAAATACTGATGGAGAAAAATAAACTTAATAAAGATGAAGAGTTGATTTTGGATACTATACTAGATGAAGCAAAAGAATTTGCTGATGATGTTAACGAATTTTACAAATTCAAAAAGTCTAATAAAAAATTCAAATGGCCTTGGCAGAAATCTAACACCAATTTAGCACCAAACGAATCAAATCACTCTAATTTAGACTAACTTATTGTACTATCAATCACTATTAAATCAACTATTCTAAATAGTCAATATCTGACTTTTAGTGAGTGGGAATAGACCAATCATGACCAGCCAGCGCTTAAAGACGCTGGCTTTCACTTTGTTCAAGGCTTATTGCTATTGACTCGTCACTTGCCTCTTAAAGAGGCTTTAGTATTACTTACTACTATCCCTAAAGGGAGCCTCATATTCCTTTACATTCAATTTATCTAGTGCTATATCATGCTTTACTCGTTCTCAAATTTTTATACTCATGAAGAAATCATCCACTAGATAATTTCTTTAATTTGGTGGAATAC
The DNA here is from genome assembly GCA_000385835.1 of Streptococcus mitis 13/39. Lineage (GTDB taxonomy): Bacteria > Bacillota > Bacilli > Lactobacillales > Streptococcaceae > Streptococcus > Streptococcus mitis_AI. Next base: position 60,209 of record AQTU01000006.1, read on the forward strand.
TTACTAACATATGTACATGGTCTGGTATTAAGTGACCCTCGATAATTTCAACTCCTTTATAACTACACAAGCGATGAAATATTTCGCCTAAACTACTTCGATATTGATTATAGATTACTATTCGTCTATACTTAGGAGTGAACACAATGTGATAGAACAGTGCCACTTTGTGTGCGATAAACTATGAGCCTTTTGTGCCATATTTTTCTCCTTTCGCTTTACAATTGGCTTGAACACCTTTATTGTATCGCGTTCGGAGTTTTTGGGTATAATCTTCGACGCGCACCCGCATAGCGGGTGATTTTTTTGTCTCGCACCGCACAGAGCGAGACGGACTAATAGTCACATAATCACATACAAAAAGAACTCTGAATCGGATTCAGAGTTCTTTTTGTATGAAAGGAAAGCCCTTCGGTCTTACTTGCGTTTCTTCTTCGCTTTCTTCATTTTGTTAGCCATGCGTTTCATGGACTGTTTCATAGCAAATTCACCGATTTTACCTTTGAGTCCGCCACCAAACATCTGGCTCATATCTGGCATTCCTGCTCCTCCAAGAGCTGACAGGTCAGGCATACCGCCTTGTCCCATCATTCCTTCAAGGGCAGACATATCCATTCCTCCCATATTTGGCATGTTTTTAGGAAGGTTGTTTGGATTGATTCCCATCTGCTTCATCATCTTGTTCATATCACCAGACATGACACCCTGCATAAGCTGTTTAGCTTGGTTAAAGTCTTTGATGAATTTATTGACTTCGATAAAAGTATTTCCTGAACCTGCAGCGATACGACGGCGACGGCTTGGATTTAGCAAATCAGGATTTTCACGTTCTTCAGGTGTCATGGAAGACACAATAGCACGTTTACGCGCGATCTGACGCTCATCCACCTTCATATTTTGAAGGGCTGGATTATTGGCCATACCTGGAATCATCTTGAGCAAGTCTTCCATTGGGCCCATGTTTTGCACCTGATCCAATTGATCGATGAAATCATTGAAATCAAAGGTGTTTTCACGCATTTTCTCAGCCATTTCAAGGGCTTTTTGCTCATCGTATTCCTGAGAAGCTTTCTCAATCAGAGTGAGCATATCCCCCATACCAAGGATACGGCTAGACATACGGTCTGGGTGGAAGGTCTCAATGTCAGTAATCTTTTCACCTGTACCAGTGAACTTGATTGGTTTTCCAGTAATGTGACGAACAGATAGAGCCGCACCACCACGAGTATCCCCATCAATCTTAGTAAGGATAACCCCAGTCACTTCCAACTGAGCATTGAACTCACGCGCTACATTAGCCGCTTCTTGACCAATCATGCATCAACCACGAGGAGAATTTCGTTTGGTTGAGCCAATGCTTTTACGTCACGAAGTTCATTCATCAAAAGCTCATCAATCTGCAAACGACCTGCCGTATCAATCAAGACATAGTCGTTATGATTAGCTTGAGCTTGCTCCAAACCTTGACGAACAATCTCAACAGCTGGTACTTCTGTTCCAAGAGCGAAGACAGGAACATCAATCTGTTGTCCCAAGGTCTTCAGCTGATCAATAGCCGCAGGACGATAGATATCCGCCGCGATCATCAAAGGACGAGCATTTTCTTCTTTCTTGAGTTTGTTGGCCAATTTACCTGCAAAGGTTGTTTTACCAGCCCCCTGCAAACCAACCATCATGATGATGGTTGGAATCTTAGGTGACTTGATAATCTCAGCTGTATCAGAACCTAAAACGTCTGTCAGTTCCTCATCAACGATTTTAATAATTTGTTGCGCAGGATTAAGGGTATCAATGACCTCATGCCCGACTGCACGCTCACGAACTTTCTTGATAAAGTCCTTTACAACAGGCAAGGCAACGTCGGCCTCAAGCAAGGCCAAGCGAATTTCTTTGGTTGCCTCTTGGACATCAGATTCAGAGATTTTTCCTTTTTTACGTAGATTTTTAAAGACGTTCTGCAAACGTTCTGTTAAACTTTCAAATGCCATGTTTCTTCCTCTTATTCTCTATTATCAATGCTTGTTAAAATTTCTATCTGCTCCTTCAGAAAGTCATCCTTGGGATAGCGCTCCAAAATCTGGTCAAAAATCTGACTGCGGACAATGTAGTCCGAGTACATGTGCAATTTCATCTCATAATCTTCCAGAATCTTTTCTGTCCGCTTGATATTATCATAGACAGCCTGACGACTGACACCAAACTCCTCAGCAATTTCAGCAAGGCTGTAATCATCTGCATAGTAAAGTTCAATATAGTTCATTTGCTTGTCCGTCAAAAGTGCAGCATAAAATTCAAAAAGCGCATTCATGCGATTGGTTTTTTCAATTTCCATAACTTTTATTATACCAAAAAATCTATTATACTTCTACATTAGAAATCACTCTATCGGGTCAATCAAACCATTCTTCTATACAATAGATAGGACCTGATTAAAAATTTGCTCTATTATTTCCCTATCTTGAAAACGATGTCTGTAATTCTTACCATAAGTTGTAAAATGAGGAATTTTATCGTTTCAATCCCCCCTTAAACCAACGATAGGCGGTATTGACCTCAATGTCCTTGATTGTTTGAAACATGAAACTGAAACCGCAGAAACATTAGATGGGAGGAATTTTAACCAACATATGTAACAGGGGATAAACTAGAACACCTTTTATCCGAGGAATAAGTACCTGCGACCAAGAAAATAGTCTTACGAAATGAGTTCAACTAGCGCGTAAAAACCAACTTGATTATATTTGTAGTCTTGATTTTCTTTGTGAGACTTAGGCAACATTTCTCAACCATTCTTACATCTATTATACTAATATACAACTCTACACATAGAAAAGTCCTTAGAAACTTGGAGTCTAAGGACTTTGTCTTCCAACTGACTTTAGTGTTTTAATTTTAACCAATCACACTTCCGTTTGGTACAGCTGGATCAACTGTGAGAAGGGTTAATTTTCCATCATGTTCAGCTGATAGGATCATACCTTGGCTGACATATTTCTTCATCATCTTGCGTGGTTTGAGGTTGGCAACGATTTGAACTTTCTTGCCGACCAATTCTTGTTCATTTGGATAGTATTTGGCAATTCCTGAAAGAATTTGACGGTCTTGACCATCACCAGCATCTAGGCGGAATTGAAGCAACTTATCAGAACCTTCTACTTTAGAAACTTCTTTGACTTCGGCGACACGAATTTCAACCTTGTCAAAGTCTTCAAACTTGATTTCATCCTTGTTAAGTTTGAGCTCAACTTCATCCGGATTCCATTCTTTTTCAACAGCTGGCTTGTTACCTTCCATTTGTTCTTTGATATAGGCGATTTCTTCTTCCATATCCAGACGTGGGAAGATTGGTGTTCCTTTAGCAACTACTGTTACACCCTCAGGGAAAGCAGCCAAGCTCAAGTTTTCTAGGCTAGAAACTTCTGAAAGACCAAGTTGTGCCAATACTGCACGACTGGTTTCCATCATAAACGGCTCAATCATGTGAGCTACAACACGAAGGCTGGCTGCCAAGTGGCTCATAACACTTGCCAATTGGTCACGATGAGCTTCATCCTTTGCCAATACCCATGGAGCTGTCTCGTCTATGTATTTGTTTGTACGTGAAATAAGAGTCCATACTGCTTCAAGTGCACGTGGGTAGTCAACTGCTTCCATGTGTGTATGGTAGTCAGCGATTGATTCAGCAGCTACTTGAGCAAGAGCTTTGTCAAATTCTGTCACACCTTCCACATAGGCTGGAATTTGCCCATCAAAGTACTTGTTAATCATAGAACCGTACGGTTGAGGAGGTTCCCGAGGTCATTAGCCAATTCATAGTTAATACGGCCAACATAGTCTTCAGGAGTGAAGGTTCCGTCTGAACCAACTGGAAGGCTACGCATGAGGTAGTAGCGAAGTGGATCCAGTCCATAGCGCTCTACCAACATTTCAGGGTAAACAACATTTCCTTTAGACTTAGACATCTTGCCGTCTTTCATGACAAACCAACCATGGGCAATCAAACGATCTGGCAATTTAATATCCAACATCATAAGAAGGATTGGCCAATAGATTGAGTGGAAACGAAGGATGTCTTTTCCTACCATATGGAAGACAGTTCCATTCCAGAACTTGTCAAAATTTCCGTGTTCATCTTGACCGTATCCAAGAGCTGTCGCATAGTTAAGAAGGGCATCAATCCAAACGTATACAACGTGTTTTGGATTAGATGGCACTGGCACACCCCATGTAAAGGTTGTACGAGATACCGCCAAGTCCTCCAAACCTGGCTCAATGAAGTTGCGCAACATTTCATTGAGACGACCATCTGGAGTGATAAACTCAGGATGGGACTTGAAAAATTCCACCAAACGATCTTGGTATTTGCTGAGGCGAAGAAAGTATGATTCTTCAGATACCCATTCCACCTCGTGACCTGATGGAGCGATACCACCCGTCACATTTCCAGCTTCGTCACGGAAAACTTCCGCAAGCTGGCTTTCTGTAAAGAATTCCTCATCTGATACTGAATACCAACCAGAGTATTCACCTAGGTAGATGTCATCTTGAGCTAGCAAGCGCTCAAAGACTTGAGCCACTACTTTTTCATGATAGTCATCAGTTGTACGGATAAATTTATCGTAAGAGATATCGAGTAATTGCCAGAGTTCTTTGACTCCAACCGCCATACCGTCGACATAAGCTTGAGGTGTGATGCCAGCTTCTTCTGCTTTTTGTTGAATCTTTTGACCATGCTCATCAAGACCAGTCAGATAAAAGACATCGTAGCCCATCAGGCGTTTGTAACGTGCTAGGACATCACATGCGATAGTTGTGTAGGCAGAACCGATGTGAAGTTTACCAGATGGATAGTAAATCGGTGTTGTAATATAAAAATTCTTTTCAGACATAATATTTCCTTTCCAGGCTAATGAAACCTGTTTTTCTAACACTTCATTATACCATATTTTTAGTGATTTTCGATAGAGAAATCCATACAAAAACAAGACAGACAAATGTCTATCTCGTTTTTTATCTTTTAAATTATTCATAGCGAAGAGCTTCGATTGGATCGAGCTTAGAGGCTTTGTTGGCTGGTAGAACACCGAATATCATACCGATACCTGCTGAGACCGCTAAACTAAAGAGAGCTATTGGGATGGATACTCCAACTTCAATTCCTGCAATCAAGTTTTGAAGAAGAACTCCTGCAAGCATTGTCACTCCTGCAGCCAGCACAAGACCGATGAACCCTCCTAACAAGGTTAAAATCATGGATTCAATCAAGAACTGAACTAGGATATTACCCCGTGTAGCTCCTAGTGCTTTTCGTAGACCAATCTCACGGGTACGCTCTGTCACCGAAACCAGCATAATGTTCATAACACCAGTACCACCAACAAAGAGGGAAATTCCTGCAATAGCACTAATAATCGTTGTTATGAAACCGAACATTTGTTGCACTTCGTTGAAGGCTTCCGTTGCATCTGCTATCTGATACTCCCCTTGTTGGAGACCTGCAATCTCCGTCATTCTTCTTGCCAATTCTGGACCTAAAGTCTGAGTCAGGCTCGTATCGTTAACACGGAAGACAATATTTGAAATCTCGTCTGTGTTAAAATTAGCTGCCAAGGAAATATTGGTCGTAATTGGTAGTCCTCCGACTCCAAAGGCTTTTACAGCCTTGGCTTCTTTACTTGCATAAACACCAATAACACGGTAACTGATTTCATTTACTTCCACAATCTGATTGAGTGCTTCCTGTGCAGAACCAAAAAGGCTATTAGCAAGTTCTTCATCTAAAATGATCACGTTTGCAAAATCCTTATAATCTTGTGCTCTAAGACTTCGACCTGCAATGACTTCATTTTCGACCGCATCCATATAAGTGACATTCCCACCCGTCATGTTAGCGTGTTCCACCTTTTTATCCTTATAGGTCAAAGTCACATTGGCTGAGTTGGTCACATAGTAACTATCCACTCCCTTGAGCTTAGCAGCTTCCTTAACCCAGGATTCTTGAGGTTTTGGTGGTTCAACAATAACATCTTCCTCTTTACCAGACAGGGTTAGAGCAGATTGCTTCTGGGTAAAGGAACCGTCCTTACTCTTGGTAGGTGAGAAAAAGACATGGATATCTTTCTGGGACTTGGTCATGTTTTTATTGACTTGGCGCGACAGGGAGTCTCCCAAGGCCATGATGACGACAACGGATGATACTCCGATAATGATACCAATCATAGTTAAGAAAGAACGCATCTTGTGAGCCATGATAGATGAAAAGGCAAATTTCAGATTCTGCATCTTAGTTTTCCTCCTTTTCTACGTGACCACTATCAGATGAAATGACGCCATCACGAATGACAATCTGGCGTTTGGCATAAGCAGCGATTTCAGGCTCATGCGTAACCATAATGATGGTTTTTCCTTCTTTGTTTAATTCAACTAAAAGCTGCATAATCTGATTTCCAGTTTTAGTATCCAAAGCTCCAGTAGGCTCATCTGCCAAGATAATCGAAGGATTGTTAACAAGTGCACGCGCTATGGCAACTCTTTGCTTCTGACCACCTGACAACTCCGAAGGTAAGTGATGGCTACGCTCAGTCAACTCAACCTTTTCCAGATACTCTTCTGCTAATTTGCGACGTTTTGAAGCACCAACTCCTGCATAAATCAGAGGAAGTTCCACATTTTGGAGGGCATTCATTTTAGACAAGAGAAAGAATTGTTGAAAGACGAAGCCGATTTCCTGATTTCGAACCTTGGCTAATTGTTTTTCACCCAGACCAGCTACTTCTTTGCCATCTAGAAAATATTGACCACTTGTAGGAGTATCCAACATCCCAATGGTGTTCATGAGGGTTGACTTACCTGAACCGGATGGTCCCATGATGGCAACAAATTCACCCTCATTCACTTCTAGGTTGATATTTTTGAGAACCTGCAGTTCTTGGTCACCGTTACGGTAGCTTCTGCAGATATTTTTTAGACTAATTAGTTTCTTCATCAGCCTTCACCTCTTTTCCTTCCTCTAGAGAAGACGTTGGGTTACTGATGACCTTGACTCCATTTGTCAGACCTGTAGTGATTTCTTGGTTGTCTGCATCAGCATTGCCCAAACCAACTTCCACTTTCTTGGCCTTTTTCTGCTCGTCAAGCACCCAGACATAGTTCTTATCATTTTCAGTCACAACACTTGTTAGAGGAACCAAAATGGCTTTACTCTTATTCTTGACCTCAACACTTACTGAGAATCCTTGTTTCAAATCACCGATTTCACTTGTAACATCGATGGTATATGGATATTTAGAACCAGAATTACCACCTGCTGCGGCAGTAGCTGCACTTGCTGCTTCAGCATTGTTTTTAGGGTAATCAGAAATGTAGCTAATCTTACCAGTCCAGCTCTTATCTTGGTAAACTTTAGAAGTAAAGGTTACTTCTTGTCCTACAGAGAGGTTGGCAAGGTTATATTCAGATAGTTCCCCCTTAACTTGCAAATTTTCATTACTTACGACATGAACGACTACTTGGCTAGCTCCAGTTGGAGATTTAGAAACATTGTGGTTGACTTCGACCACAGTTCCCTCTAAGGTACTGAGAACCGTCATTGCATCCAACTGACTTTGAGCCTTGCTTAATTGCGCTGCTGCATCTGCACGAGCATCACGAGCATCACCTAATTGTGCATCAATAGATGACACTGCATTTCCTGAGACTGGAGCTGGAGTTTGCCCTGCAGCTCCTTCGCCTCCTGCTGGCGTTGGCAACTGTGGAGCCGGAGCTGAAGCAGCTTCATTTCGTGCTTGATTGAGTTCATTGATATGACGATCTGCCTTAGCTACTGCTCGGCTAGCTGAATCATAGGCCGCCTGGGCTTCTGAACTACTGTACTTGACTAAAGCCTGTCCTTCGCTGACTTTATCACCCACAGAAACAAGGATTTCATCTAAATCTCCCTTACTAGCATCAAAATAAACATATTGTTCATTTTTTGCTGTTACTGTCCCTGACAATAAAACAGAGGATGCGACGCTTCCTTCCTTGGCAACAACAAGATGAGTAGGCTCATCTTTTACCGTGGTCTGAGATGGTTGTCTAAAGAGCAAAATCCCCCCAGCACCTAATACAACTACACTGGCAGCACCGATTGCTGCATACAATTGCCACTTTTTAGCTTTACGATTCTTCTTCATAATGAAACTCCTTTTTGATTTAAAGTCCTTAACAATATTATATAAAAATTAGCAAATATAAACAATAACAGTTCAGAACGAAATAATGACATTTCGGGATTTGATTATTGTTCGGAATCCATTTTTATTACCATTGTACTAGTTATATAATACACTTTATTTTTCCTTTTTGCAAGCCTTTTCTTTAATTTTTTTGAACGTAGCAGATTTTTGCAATCAAATCAAAAAAAAGATAGAATATGAATATCAAAAAATGACACTCTACTATTTCACAGAGTATAAAGGAGTTTTCAATGAGAGAATATGACATCATTGCTATCGGTGGAGGTAGCGGAGGAATTGCTACCATGAACCGTGCTGGTGAACACGGAGCTAAAGCAGCCGTTATTGAGGAAAATAACTAGGTGGAACCTGCGTCAATGTCGGTTGTGTTCCTAAAAAATCATGTGGTACGGGGCACAAATTGCTGAGACTTTCCATCAATTTGGAGAAGACTACGGCTTTAAGACTACTGATCTTAACTTTGACTTTGCAACACTACGTCGCAATCGTGAAGCCTATATTGATCGCGCTCGTTCTTCTTATGATGGCAGTTTTAAACGCAACGGAGTAGACTTGATTGAAGGTCATGCTGAATTTGTAGATTCTCACACTGTTAGCGTAAATGGTGAACTGATTCGTGCTAAACATATTGTGATTGCTACTGGTGCCCATCCAAGTATTCCAGACGTTCCTGGTGCTGAACTAGGTGGCTCTTCTGATGATGTATTTGCTTGGGAAGAATTGCCAGAGTCAGTTGCTATTCTAGGCGCTGGTTATATTGCCGTTGAATTGGCTGGCGTACTCCACACTTTTGGTGTCAAGACAGACCTCTTTGTTCGTCGTGATCGTCCTTTACGTGGTTTTGATTCTTACATCGTTGAAGGTCTGGTCAAGGAAATGGAAAGAACAAACTTACCACTTCACACTCACAAAGTCCCTGTTAAGTTAGAAAAAACTGCTGAAGGCATTACCATTCATTTCGAAGATGGTACTAGTCACACAGCTAGCCAAGTTATCTGGCTACTGGTCGCCGTCCAAACGTTAAAGGCTTGCAACTTGAAAAAGCTGGGGTAACTCTGAACGAACGTGGCTTTATCCAAGTGGATGAATACCAAAATACTGTTGTTGAGGGAATCTACGCTTTAGGTGATGTAACAGGCGAAAAAGAACTAACTCCAGTTGCTATCAAGGCTGGACGTACTTTGTCTGAACGTCTCTTTAACGGCAAAACAACTGCAAAAATGGATTACTCAACTATTCCAACTGTTGTCTTTTCACACCCTGCTATCGGAACGGTTGGTTTGACAGAAGAGCAAGCTATTAAAGAATACGGTCAAGACCAAATCAAGGTTTACAAATCAAGCTTTACGTCTATGTACTCTGCTTGCACTGACAACCGTCAAGAAACACGTTTCAAATTGATCACAGCTGGTTCAGAAGAAAAAGTTGTCGGACTTCATGGAATTGGCTACGGCGTTGATGAAATGATCCAAGGATTTGCCGTTGCTATCAAAATGGGAGCAACCAAGGCTGACTTTGATGCAACTGTGGCAATTCACCCAACTGCATCTGAAGAATTTGTAACCATGCGTTAATCGAAATAAAAGAAGCTGATACAAATGTGTCTGCTTCTTTTTTGATAATTTTCGAATCAACAAAATAATTATCGAACTTAATTAGTAAGCAAATCGGCCGTTACAGTTTTTGTTACCTTGAGTTTATAAATAGGTTGACAATAATTACTCTACGAGTATAATAGTTACTATACATCAGAAAAGAGGTTAACTATTTTGAAAAAAGCTCATGTTTATGCTAACCCTGCTATTGGGGCTGCTCTCATTGCTGTTTTGGCACAAATCAGTCTTCCAATCGGACCCGTCCCCTTCACTCTGCAAAACTTTGCAATCGGCTTGATTGCTACTGTCTTTAGACCGAGAGAGGCTGTACTTTCTGTTGGACTCTATCTTCTTCTAGGTGCTATCGGTCTTCCTGTCTTTGCAGGAGGGGGAGCTGGATTGCAGGCGTTGGTTGGTCCTACTGCGGGCTATCTTTGGTTTTATCTTGTTTATTCTGGACTTACCTCTTCTCTAACTAACAGTGATAGTGGTTTTGTCAGAATTTTTCTAGCAAATCTCTTGGGAGATACACTTGTTTTTGTCGGTGGGATTCTCAGTTTACATTTTCTTGCTGGAATGCCATTTGAAAAAGCTCTTGTTGTGGGGGTCATTCCCTTTATCATTCCAGACCTTGGTAAACTTCTGGCTATTAGTTTTATTAGCCGTCCGCTACTTCAACGCCTTAAAAATCAGTCTTACTTTGCTAACTAAAAAAGGATATCGAGTTGTCATGACTCAGTATCCTTTTCTTTCATTTTGAAAACTTAGTTGCCTTTAAAGGCATCCACCATCGTTTGAAATTCTTCATTTGAGAGAGTAATCCCTTTGCCCATTTTAGTATGATCTGGGCTCCAAGCACGAATATCAAACTTTGCAGGAGCACCATTAAAGCTCACACGGTTGATTTCCTTGGTCCAACCTTTTTCGTTTTCAGAAAGAGTCAACAAGTGCTCTTCGATTTTAAATGTAAATTCTGCCATTTTCTTCTCCTTTTTTAGCTTTCATTTGATTATTCGTAAAATCTTGTAGATTTTAGGAAAATTTTATATAATATTGATATAAAAGAAGGGAGGCCACTATGAGACATAAATTCCAGCAAGTTCTAGATAAAATACATGACTTTTTAAATGGACATGACCAACCTGATCAGACTGAAACCAACTCCCTTACATCCACTATTGAAGAGGCTATCCAGAAACAAACTGCTGTTCACCTCATCTTGTCTGAAACAAGCTTTACAGGTGACATCATCAAATACGATCAGCAACGCCAGCAAATTATCGTGAAAAATTTTGCCAAAAATGTGACCCGTATTATCCGTATAAGCGATATTCAACGCCTGCGATTTGTCCCTTCAACTGTCCAAACAGCCCAAAAAAATAGATTTAAGAAAGAGTGAGATGTAGTTGCTTCATCCCACTCTTTTTTCTTAGCGAATTTGTTCAAAATGTAAATGAACCGCGATGTGATCTCCATAACCACTTCTTTCCAAGTCACGTTGTAGACGATAGGAAATGTAGTGTTCTGCAATGGTAATGTAACCTGCACCCAGTAAACGATGTTCAACCAAAGACTGAATCATGCTAATAGTCGCACGTTCCACCTTGGCCTCTTCCAAATCCAAAACCACTTTCTTAGTGACTTGTGCAAGGTTTTGACGCAAATCATCTGTCAATACATAGACAGTCTGGGCTGCCTTTAAGATAGCTTGGTAAATCTTATCTGGATTAAATTCAGCAATTTCTCCATCACGTTTGATTACTTGCATAGGTTTCTCCTTTATTCTTTGTTTTCTTTGATTTCTGCCAGCATTTTTTCTTCTTCTGCTGTCAGTTGATAATTTTCTAACAAATCTGGTCTGCGCTCGTAGGTTTTCTTTAAACTCTCATACAATCGCCACTGACGAATCTTTTCATGATGCCCGCTCATCAGTACATCTGGCACGACCATACCTCGATAATCATAGGGACGTGTGTACTGAGGGTATTCGAGAAGGCCTGAAGAAAAACTATCATCTTGGTGGCTGGACTCCTTACCAATCACTTCTGGAATCAGGCGTACCGTAGCATCAATCATGGTCATAGCCGCCAACTCTCCACCAGTCAAGACATAGTCGCCCAGGGAGATCTCATCTGTCACCAAGGTCTTAATTCGCTCATCATAACCCTCATAGTGCCCACAGATAAAGATCAGTTCCTCTTCTTTGGCCAAATCCTCAGCATAAGCCTGATCAAACTGCTTTCCAGCTGGATCGAGGAGAATAACGCGCGGATTTTTCTTTTCAATAGCATCAAAGGCGTCGAAAATAGGTTGGGCTCGGAGCAACATCCCTTGACCACCTCCGTAGGGCTCATCGTCTACATGGCGGGCCTTTTCAGCATTTTCTCGAAAATTATGATACTGGATATCCAAGAGCCCTTTTTCTCGAGCCTTTCCAACGATTGAGTGCTCCAGGGGAGAGAACATCTCTGGAAAGAGGGTTAAAATATCAATCTTCATCGTCTAACCCTTCTAAGATTTCCACATCGACCCGGTTATTCGGAATATCAACATTGAGAACCACTGGTGGAATATAAGGTAAAAGCAAGTCACGTTTACCTTTTCGCTTGACCACCCAGACATCGTTGGCACCTGGTTGCAGGATTTCCTTGATGGTTCCAATCAAGTTATCACCCTCATAGACTTCCAAACCGATAATCTCGTGATAATAAAATTCACCATCGTCTAGGTCATTCAAATCTTCCTCAGCAACCTTGAGACTGTATCCCTTGTACTTTTCAATAGCATTGATATGGTACATGTCTTTGAATTTAATAATGTCAAAGTTCTTCTGTTTACGGTGGCTAGCAATGGTCACTGTTTGAACAAACTGATCTTTTTCATCAAACAAGGTCAGCTCAGC
>AQTU01000007.1:0-72468 GCA_000385835.1 Streptococcus mitis 13/39
TCACAAGCTGGAAATACGTCAGAATCAGCAGGTAAGTCAAGACAGCAATTGCCAAATACTGGTACAGAAGCTTCTAAATCATCTGTACTCCTTGGAGTTTTGACAGCTGTGGGAGGTCTAGGCCTAGTTGCGAAACGTCGTAAGCGTGATGAAGAAGAGTAAGATAACCTATAAATTTAGGGTAAGCTAACTCGCGCACGTAAATAATAGAAACCCCTTGAAAAAGTAGAATTTTCAAGGGGTTTTTACTATTATATAGCTGAAATTTTGACTAAAAAATTGTATAATAAATATAAGGAGAAAAACGCTAGTGGATGATAAAATAACGGTCATTGTACCGGTATACAATGTGGAAAGCTATCTGAGAAAATGCCTAGATAGTATTATTGCTCAAACATATAAAAATATTGAGATTGTTGTCGTTAATGATGGTTCTACTGATGCATCAGGCGAGATTTGTAAAGAATTTGCAGAAATCGATCACCGAATGATCTATATAGAACAAGAAAATGCTGGCTTGTCTGCTGCACGAAACACCGGCCTGGAAAATATGTCTGGAGATTATGTGACTTTTGTAGACTCAGATGATTGGATTGAACAGGATTATCTAGAAACTCTATACAAAAAAATAGTGGAATATCAAGCTGATATAGCAGTTGGGAATTACTATTCTTTCAACGAAAGTGAAGGAATGTTCTACTTTCATATATTGGGAGACTCCTATTATGAGAAAGTGTATGACAATGTTTCCATCTTTGAGAATTTGTATGAATATCAAGAAATGAAGAGTTTTGCTTTGATATCTGCTTGGGGTAAACTTTATAAGGCAGGATTGTTCGAGAAGTTACGCTTCGACATAGGTAAATTAGGAGAGGACGGTTACCTCAATCAAAAGATTTATTTGTTGGCCGAAAAGATTGTTTATATCCATAAAGGAATCTATTCTTATCGTATCAGAAATAATAGTTTATCTAGGACTTGGACAGAAAAGTGGATGCATGCCTTGGTTGATGCCATGTCTGAACGTATCACTTTATTAGCTAATCTAGGATATCCTTTAGAAAAACATTTAGCTATTTATCGTCAGATGTTAGAAGGAAGTCTTTCTAACGGGAAGGTCAGTGGCTTAGGAGAAACGCCTACCTATAAAGAGTTTGAGGCAAAAAAACATCTACTAGACAAACTTGAAAAAACTAAGAAAACACAAAAGAAAGCCATTGTCCTAGCGGCGAATTATGCCTATGTAGACCAAGTATTGACCACGATTAAATCTATCTGTTTTCACAATCGTTCGCTTCGTTTTTATCTGATTAATAGTGATTTTCCAAATGAGTGGATTAAGCAATTAAATAAGCGCTTGGTAAAGTTTGATTCAGAAATTATCAATTGTCGGGTGACTTCTGAGCAAATTTCACGTTATAAAACTGATATTAGTTACACAGTTTTTTTACGCTATTTCGTAGCTGATTTCGTGCAAGAAGACAAGGCCCTCTACTTGGACTGTGATTTAGTTGTAACGAAAAATCTGGATGATTTGTTTGCTACTGAATTACAAGATTATCCTTTGGCAGCTATTCGAGATTTCGGGGGCAGAGCCTATTTCGGTCGGGAAATTTTTAATGCAGGTGTTCTCTTAATTAATAATGACCTGTGGAAACAAGAACAGATGACTCAAAGGTTGATTGATTTGACTAATGAATGGCATGATAAGGTGGATCAGGCAGATCAGAGTATCTTGAATATGCTTTTTGAGCATAAATGGCTGGAACTAGACTTTGATTATAATCATATTGTCATTCATAAGCAGTTCACTGATTATCAATTACCTGCAGGTCAGGATTATCCTGGTATTATTCATTATCTTTCTCATAGGAAACCATGGAAGGACTTGGCAGCTCAAACCTATCGTGATGTTTGGTGGTACTACCATGGCCTTGAATGGACAGAATTGGGACAAAATTATCATTTACATCCATTACAAAAATCTCACCTTTATCCTATAAAGGAACCGTTCGCTTGTCTCATCTATACAGCTTCAGACCATATTGAACAACTTGAAACATTGATTCAATCCTTACCAGCCGTTCAGTTTAAGATAGCAGCTAGAGTAATGGTCAGTGATAAATTAGCACAGTTGACAGTTCATCCAAACGTGACTATTTTTAATGGAATTCACTATTTGGTAGATGTTGATAATGAATTGGTAGAAACCAGTCAAGTACTTTTAGATATTAATCATGGTGAAAAGACAGAGGAAATTCTCAATCAATTTGCAAGACTTGGGAAACCTATTTTATCCTTTGAAAACACCAAATCCTACGAAGTTGGTCAGGAGGTATATGCTGTTGACCAAGTTCAAGCAATGATTGAAAAATTAAGAGAAATAAGCAAATGAAGGAAAAACATCTATTAGGAGATGCTCTGATTTTGACGGTTAGTGATCAGATTGAACAGTTGGATTATCTCCTAGAAAACTTGCCAAACATCTGTTTTCATATTGCAGCCCCTGTCCAGTTTTCCGAGAAAATCCGTAGCTTAGAAACTAAACAAAATGTCCGTCTACTGACGACTACAAATGAAGAACAGCTAAACTTTCTAGTCAATACGTGTGACTTTCTACTAGATATCAATCACTTTCAAGAAGTGGATGATATTGTATCAAGGCTTGTACAGGCTGGAAAACCTGTCTTTGCATTTGATAATACAGCCCATGGAAATCAAGGGCAGGAAGTTTTTCTGTCAATTACACCAGATAAATTGATTTCTAGAGTGAGAGAGTATCTGAATGAAGTCAGAATCTGCACCAATCATCAAGAAAAAATCATTCAAGATGGGACTTGGAATGTATTTCAAATCGATGCTAAGGCAAACTTGCTTGTAGGAGCCAATGTCATCTGCAGAAATTTTGAAAATTTCCATGTTTCTTCTGGTAAGTTAATACTGCATGATGGTGTCTTTATCAATAACTCCTGTAGTTTTAACTGTATGGAAAGAATTGAAATCGGGGCAGGTACCATGATGGGGGAAGGTGTCCGTTTTTATGATCACGACCATATTTATACTGCTGAAAAAATTGAAAAGTGGCAGTGGACTACAGCGCCGATTAGAGTTGGAAGAGATTGTTGGATAGGAAGCAATGTCACGATTTTAAAAGGGGTGACTATTGGGGATAATACCATTATCGGAGCAGGTTGTCTCATTCGAAATGATATTCCATCAAACAGTATGGTTTATAATGATGGGAATCTTTTTGTAAAAAGAAGAGATTAAACGAGAAATATAATAAATCAAGTGTAGGTAAGTTAGTAAATGGGAAATGAACTAATTAGTATTGTAGTTCCAATCTACAACGTTGAGAAATACTTGAGAGAATGTTTGGATAGTATTAGTGAACAAACATATAAAAACTTTGAATGCATTATGGTTAATGATGGTTCCACAGATAGCTCACAACAAATAGCAGAAGAGTATCTAGAGGATAGTCGTTTTACACTAATCAATCAATCTAATAAAGGTTTAAGTGGAGCTAGAAATACAGGGATTAGTCATATTAGAGAAGAGTCTACTTTTGTTTCTTTTGTAGATAGTGATGATTATATTTATCCTGATTTCTTAGAAACTTTAATAGAACACATTGAAGATGATGTTGATATTATAGAAGGAATGATTGAATATTTCCATGATGAAATAAAAGTGGATAATGTCTCTCATAATTTTGAGAAAAAAGTATTATTAACCAAGGATGACAAATTGGGAGAATTAGCATTAAATGAGCTGAGAGTTAGCGTTTTTCCAAAATTGTTTCGAAAAAGTTTATTAACAGAAGATTTTTTCCCAGAAGGGTGGATATTTGAAGATTTAGCAGTTGTTCCTGAGTTGGTAAGTCATTCAAGAAAATGGATTAAATTACCAAAAGTTATCTATGGTTACGGGATTCGTCCAAATTCAATTACTACTAAAGAATTTTCAGAAGAAAAATTGGATGTATTTAAGATATTCGGAAAGTATGACTTGTTTTTTAAAGATGAGAGTGATGTAACTAAATTATTAGTTGAAAAAATAAAATATTTACATTTGAATTATCATGACATAGAATTTGTACCAGAGAATAATCATTATAAACAGTTATACCAACAAGAAAAACAAAAACTATTATCTAAAATAGCAGATTATGAAAGCAAAGCCTTAATTAGTATTATCGTACCAATTTACGATGTAGAAAATTATTTACGCCAGTGCTTAGATAGCATTGTCAGTCAGACTTATCAAAATTTTGAGTGTTTACTAATAAATGATGGTTCGCCAGATAGCTCTGCTGATATTTGTAGAGAGTATGTCGAGAAGGATTCTCGTTTTCGTTATTTTGAGAAAGAAAATGGTGGATTATCTTCAGCAAGAAATTTTGGAATTGAACGTTCGGCAGGGGCATATATTACTTTTGTAGACTCTGATGATTGGTTAGAACACGATGCTTTAGACCGATTATATGGTGCTTTGAAAAAAGAAAATGCAGATATTAGTATCGGACGTTATAATTGTTACGATGAATCACGTTGTCAATATTTGTTTTATGACTCTAATCCAGACGATTCTTTTGAAGTGATAGAAGGAAAAGAAATCATTGACAGAGAAGGTGTTGAAGAAATGAGAAATGGGAATTGGACCGTGGCCTACTTGAAGTTATTCAAGAGAGAGTTGCTACAAGATTCACCGTTTCCTATAGGTAAAATTGCAGAGGATACTTACTGGACATGGAAGATGCTTCTAAGAGCTTCGAAGGTAGTCTATTTGAATCGGTGCGTATACTGGTACCGTATTGGTTTATCTGGTACTTTAAATATATGGAGTGAAAAGCGTATATATGATGAAATCGAGGCTAGGGAAGAAAAACTCGCTATTTTAGCAAGTTTGAATTATGACTTGACCAATCATATTTTAATTTATAAAAATAGATTACAAAGAGTGATAGCGAAGTTAGAAGAACAAAATATGCAGTTTACGGAGATTTATAGAAGGATGATGGAAAAATTATCTTTACTTCTGTAGATATTAATAAATAATGAGATAATACAATATGAAACTACATTTAACGAATTTATACGGCATGGCAGGTGATAGTACCGTCATTTTAGCTCAAAATGCTGTTCAAAAGATTGCCAGCAACTGGGATTTAGAGAAGTCGGTATCTATTTTTACAATATTGCTTCAGATAGTCCTTCTGAAATGAATAAACGTCTGGATGGGATTATGGCTAGTATCTCTATTGGTGATATCTTAGTCTTTCAATCTCCTACTTGGAATGGCTTTGAGTTTGATCGTCTCTTTTTTGACAAATTAAAGGATATGCAAGTAAAGATTATTTGTTTTATTCATGATGTTGTCCCTCTCATGTTTGATAGTAACTATTATCTCATGAAAGACTATATGTATATGTATAATCTATCTGACGTTTTGATTGTTCCATCCGAACAGATGAAAGAACGCCTGATGGAAGAAGGTTTGACAACTAAGAAAATCCTCGTTCAAGGTATGTGGGATCATCCTCATGATTTATCCTTATATACCCCAGAGTTTAAAAAAGAACTCTTTTTTGCTGGAAGTTTAGAGCGTTTCCCAGACTTACAAAATTGGTCTCAAGATACACCTTTGAGAGTATTTTCAAATAAAGGGGAGGCTAGTTCTAGTGCTAGAAATCTTAGCATTGAAGGATGGAAAAAAGACGAGGAACTGTTACTAGAATTATCAAAAGGTGGATTTGGTCTTGTCTGGGGAACTCATCAAAACGATGGAGAAAGTAACCAATACTATACTTTAAATATATCTCATAAGGTTAGTACCTATCTGACAGCTGGCATTCCAGTCATTGTACCAAGTAGCTTGTCAACTGCTAAATTTATAGTAGATCAAGGCTTGGGCTTTGTGGCGAATAGTCTGGAAGAAGCTCATGAGATAGTTGATAAAATGAGTGTAGTAGAATATCAAGAAATGACGAATCGTATCAAGACATTTAGCTATCTGCTAAAAGAGGGTTATTTCACTAAAAAGCTATTGGTAGATGCAATCTATCACTTGGGAATTGATTAAGGAAATGAAATGAATAAAACCATTGTATTAGCAGGTGATCGTAATTACACCACACAGTTGGAAACAACCATAAAATCTATTCTATATCATAATCGTGATGTTAAGATTTATATTTTAAATCAAGATATCATGCCAGATTGGTTTCGTAAGCCACGAAAAATAGCTCGCATGTTAGGTAGTGAGATTATTGATGTTAAACTACCTGAACAAACTGTGTTTCAGAATTGGAAAAAACAAGCTCACATTAGTTCGATTGCCTATGCTAGATATTTTATTCCAGACTATATACAAGAAGATACTGTGTTGTATTTGGATTGTGATTTACTTATTAATGATAAATTAGACAGTCTATTTGAGCAGGATGTAAGAGAACATTATATTGCAGCGATTAGAGATGCAAATGGTCAAGGTTTCAATACTGGCGTCCTACTAATCAACAATGAAAAATGGCGTCAAGAGAATCTAAAAGAACGGTTAATTGAACAGTCTATAATAACAACAAAGGAAGTTGAAGAAGGTCGCTTTGAGCATTTTAATGGTGATCAAACGATTTTCAATCAGGTCTTACAAGATGATTGGTTAGAACTAGGTAGAGCTTATAATTTACAAGTAGGACATGATGTGGTTGCTTTGTATAATAATTGGCAGGAACATCTGGCTTTTAACGATAAACCAGTGGTGATTCATTTTACTACCTACAGAAAGCCATGGACCACCTTGATAGCCAACCGTTATCGTGATTTATGGTGGGAATTTCATGATTTGGAGTGGAATCAAATTTTACAACACCATATAGGAGAGTTTGAAATGATATCGCCTCTAGATAAGGAATTTTCTTGTTTAACTTTGACAAATTCCCAAGATTTAGAAGGGATAGAAGAGCTAGTTACGGCTCTACCAGATGTAGTCTTTCATATCGCAGCTTGGACGGATATGGGTGATAATCTGATAAAATTAGCTGTCTATGATAATGTGAGATTGCATCCACAGATTGTTCCTCCTGTATTAGACAAGTTGAAAAAGTCCACAAATCTTTATTTGGATATCAATCATGGTAGTTCAGATGAAAAATTTTTAAAATCTTTGAAAGAACAAGAAAAAACTCTATTAGCTTTTCAATCGACTCAGCATGGAGATATAGGACAAATCGTCTTCGAAAATGGGAAAGTTTCCTTTATGATTGATGCCATTAAAGATTTTAAGAAAGAAGGACATCTTACCTGTGTTTTACAACTTCCAAGTTTGACTTGTTTAACGTTTACGGCTTCTCAGGATATTGAACAGCTGGATTACTTAGCTGAACGGTTACCTAATGTTGTTTTTCAAGTTGCAGCATGGACAGATATGGGGCCAAAATTATATGATTTATCTAATCGTTATCCTAATATTCTACTTTATCCAGCAATTTCTAGAGATAAGCTAGAAGAGTTGAAGGAAAAGATGGATGTTTATTTAGATATTAACTTACTGACTTCAACAGCCGATATCGTTGCAGAAATGACTCATCTATCTAAACCTATATTAGCTTTTTATAAATCTCAAAACGGAAATAATGGTCAAAGGTTGTATTCAAGTGAACATCCTGAAAGAATGTTGGCTGATTTGCAAAAATTGATCAATAAGGATATGTTAGAAAAGCAGATTGATCCAATCAAGGTGAAAGGGATAGATGAAACCTTAGATTATATTATTGAGAACAAGTCTTCTTTGGTTCGTTTTGGGGATGGAGAAATTAATATGCTTGCAGGGCATTCTATTCCCTACCAGGATTATGATGAAGAGTTGGTCTCAATCATGAGGGATATCATCGGACAGGAAAGTCGAGAAGAAATAGTTGTGTGCCTTCCTGATGCCTTTACAGATCGTTTCAGGTTTACATATTGGGCAATTCCATTTTGGAAAGATCACATGGATCATTATATGGATTTTTACAGAGAACTATGTAGTAATTCATGGTATGGCTCAACCTTTGTATCTCGCCCTTATATTGATTTTGAAGATAAGAGTCAAGCTAAAGCTCAATTTGAAAAATTGAAAAGTATCTGGAAAAACCGTGATTTACTGATAGTTGAAGGCGCGACCTCTCGTTCAGGTGTAGGAAATGATTTGTTCGATGAGGCAAATTCTATCAAGCGGATTATTTGTCCTTCTCATAGTGCTTTTTCTAGAGTTCATGAAATTGAACAAGAAATTGAAAAACATGCAGCTGGTCGCTTGATTTTATGTATGCTTGGCCCTACAGCAAAAATTTTAGCCTACCAATTAAGTCAAAAGGGATACCAAGTATTGGATATCGGTCATATCGATTCAGAATATGAGTGGATGAAAATGGAAGCTAAAACCAAGGTTAAATTTTCACATAAGCATACAGCAGAGTATAATTTTGACCAAGATATTGAATTCATTGAGGATGAAACCTATAATAGTCAGATTGTTGCAAGGATATTAGAATAACTTATAAATTTGATTAGTGAGTTCACAATTTTGATTGAACATTTTTAGACAAATAAAGAAATTAATGAGGGTATCTCTCTAAAATAATAGATATTTTAAATAAAATGACTCTATTATGAACAGGAATTCGAGGAAAGATTTTCATGATTTACCTAGAGACTACCCAACAACTATATTGCTAGATAAATAAAGATTTATTCTATAATTCTAAGATTGTAGGTGAAATGTATGGAATCTTTGATTAGTGTTATTATTCCAGTTTATAATACTGAAAGTTATATTAGAGTTTGCTTGGAAAGTCTTGTTAAACAAACTTATACACATTTTGAAGTGCTTATGATTGATGATGGTTCTACAGATAATTCAGGAGAAATTTGTCAGGAATATACAGAGAGTGACTCCCGGTTTCATTACTATAGGAAAGAAAATGGTGGAGTTTCCTCTGCTCGTAATTTAGGAATTGAATACTCAAAAGGTGATTATTTAACGTTTGTTGATTCAGATGATTGGGTAGAGGAGGATTATTTAGAAGTTCTATATTCTGCTCTAGTATCCGAATCTGCGTCAGTCTCAATTTCAACATATAAAAGATTTTCTATGGAAGATAATACTTGGTATTTTCATTCTTTTCAACGAGGTTACGATAAAAGAGTCTTTCATCATCTAGAACTAATCAATGAATTAATTGATTTGGATTCTTTCGATCATTCATATCGTTTTGTAAGTGGAAAGTTAGTAAGAAAAGATGTTGTGGGGGATATTCGTTTTAATTCTCTAACTAGTTTAGGTGAAGATATGGAATTTTGGTTTAAAATCTATCTAATCTCACCTAAATCTGTCTATATCAATAGAGATAGTTATGTTTATAGAGTAGGTGAAGGCTCGACGAGACATTTTAGTTTACTCAAGGTCAGGTGTGATTTACAGCAACGTGAAAATTTTATAGCTCTTCTTGCTGCTCGGAATATAGATGTTAGTCGATACGTAGACAATTTTGTATCTCTGTTAAAATTTCGAAAAAAAGAACTTGAAGAAAAAGATCTATCATCAACAGATACGATGAAATGGATTAAGGAAACATTATGTTTACTTGATGAGTAAGTGAACAGATTGATTTTATGTAAAGATTCTAAAATAAAATCTATTTGATTTAATGTATGTAGGACAATAAATAATGTTAGTTAGAATAAATGATAAGGATTTAAAATGGGAAATACCAAACGTGCAGTAGTATTTGCAGGTGATTACGCTTATATTCGACAAATCGAAACAGCGATGAAGTCACTCTGTAGACACAACAGTCATTTGAAAATTTATTTGCTCAATCAGGATATTCCCCAGGAATGGGTTAGTCAAATAAGAATATATTTACAAGAGATGGGAGGCGATTTGATTGATTGCAAGTTAATTGGTTCACAGTATAAAATGAACTGGTCTAATAAATTACCTCATATCAATCATATGACCTTTGCACGCTATTTTATTCCAGATTTTGTAACAGAAGATAAAGTTCTCTATCTAGATAGTGATTTGATTGTGACTGGTGATTTGACCGATTTGTTTGAATTAGATTTAGGTGAAAATTATCTGGGCGCAGCTCGTTCTTGCTTTGGAGCAGGCCTTGGATTCAATGCTGGTGTTCTCTTGATTAACAATAAAAAATGGAAATCTGAAAGTATCCGGCAACAATTGATTGAGTTAACTGAAAAGGAACATGAAAATGTTGCTGAGGGAGATCAGTCAATTTTGAATATGATGTTTTCAGACTCATATATTCAAATAGATGAAACTTATAATTATCAAATTGGTTTTGATAGGGGAGCTGCAGAACAAGGACATGCTTGGATCTTGGAAAAATCAATTAATCCCCTTCCTAAAATCTTACATTATATTTCTCAAGATAAGCCGTGGAATCAATTTTCTGTAGGACGCCTTCGAGAAAATTGGTGGAACTATTCTTTTATGGAATGGACTTATATTGTATCTACTTGGAAAGAAAAGGGTGAGCTTTATTCTGCACAAATATATAAACCCAAATTAACTTGTATGAATTTGACAAATTCTTGGTGTGTAGAAAAAATGGACTACCTAGTTAAACAATTACCAGAAGTACATTTTTATATTTGTGCTCATACTTTTATGGCAGATGAATTAAAGAGATTAGCTACATTTAATAATGTAACCCTCTATCCTAATGATTTTCCTTTGTTAATAGAAAAGCGTTTAAAAGAAGTCGATATTTACTTAGATTTGAATCATGATCAGAAATTAATGTATATTTATGATTTAGTAAAGAAATTTGAAAAGCCGATACTGACTTTCGATAATACACGTTGCTTGACGATACCTGAAGAATCATATGCTGGTATTTGTCATCATGATCGGCCTGATGAAATGGTAGAGATTATAAGAAAATACATGGAGAAACTAATTTATAAAATTAAGATAGATTAAAATTTTGATAATGTTGTGTTTGAGAAGTAGTAATATTTTCAAGTTATTGTTTTGATTTTTAGGTTTTATATAATGATTGAACCGTTTAAAATTTAGAAACCATGTTAATTTTATGGATAGAGTGAATAAGGGGTTAATAGTTTATGAAGAAAGCAATCGTACTGGGGGCAGATAATGGTTATATGGATAAGGTGGAAACTACCATCAAGTCTGTTTGTGCTCACAATGATAATATTAAATTTTACATATTTAACGATGATTTGCCCTCTGACTGGTTTCGAATTATGAATTTCAGATTGAAAGCTAATCATTCTGAAATTGTAAATGTAAAAATTTCTGACCATACTCTTAAAAATTATCGGCTAGCAATTAGTTATCTTTCCTACGCAGCCTATTTTCGCTATTTCATAGGAGAATTTGTAGAAGAAGATCGAGCGATTTACCTTGATTCAGATATAATCGTAACATCTTGCTTGGATGAATTGTTTAACATCGATTTGGAAGATTATTGGTTAGCCGGAGTTGCTGATTACTTTGATGGAGATTATACAGGTGGATTTAATTCGGGAATGATGGTTATTCCTGTTAAAAAGTGGAAGGAAAGTGATGTAGCCAATCAACTCTTACAATTAACAGAACAATACCATCAAACAGTATTTGGAGATCAGGGGATTTTAAATATCTTATTTAAGGAAAAGTGGAAAAAAGTGGGGCGCCTCTATAATTTTATGGTTGGTATGGATACGCTGGCTCAAGTTGTGAATGATGAGTCTTGGTATCAATCGTCTTTACCAAATGGTATTTTACCAAAAGTTATTCATTATACGGGCGATAAACCTTGGTATCACTTATCAAAGAATCGTTATAGATCTATATGGTGGTTTTATTATAGTGTGGAGTGGTCAGATATTCTTCTAAGAAAAAATCCTATAAAAGGTCAATTATTGAGCGATTTTAATACTCTTATTGACCCTCCTCTTTTTCACACTGCTATATTTACAGATTCATGTGAATTGGAGCAGATTGAAAGGTTATTAATAGAGTTTCCTCAGGTACATTTTTCGATTTTAGCACACACTTCATTTGCTTCGTCTGTTATTGACTTACAACAATTTTCAAATGTATCTGTATATCCGGGATTCATTCCTTTTACATTTGATGAAGTGTTAAAAAATCTTGATTTTTATTTAGATATTAACCATGGAAATCAAATAGCAGATATTATTAGTAAAGTTCGTGTATTAGGCAAACCCATCTATTCCTTTGATGTTACTAATCATGATGATACGGGTTATAATAAAGTTTATGCGGTTTCTGAAATTATGCAAATGATTCAAGATATAAAAATGTATCTTGAAACAATAGAATAGGGATAAAAGAGATGAATAAAATAATAGCGATGGGGGCCGATAATGGCTATATGAATAAGTTAGAGACAACCATTAAATCAATAGCAGCTTTTAACGATCATTTTAAAATCTATGTATTTAATGATGATTTGCCATCAGAATGGTTTCGTGTTATGAATAGGCGTTTAGCCTCACTTGATTCGGTGGTAGTTAACGTAAAAATTTCAGATAACAATTTGCGAAAATACAATCTCCCAACACCTCATTTATCATATGCTGCTTATTTTCGTTTTTTTATTCCAGATATGATAACTGAGGATAAAGTATTGTATTTGGATTCTGATATTATAATCAATGATGATTTAACAAATCTTTTTGAAATTGATTTAGGGAATAGTCCTGTAGCTGCAGTCAGAGATGAATTGCAAGAAACAAATTTTAATTCGGGGGTATTGCTTATTAATAATTCTTATTGGAGAACTCACTCAATCTCAAGGCAACTTTTTAGTGTAGCTGATCAATATCATGAAGTTGAGTTTGGAGATCAAGGAATCTTAAATCGTTTTTTTGTAGGGCAATGGAAAGAACTGGATTTCAAATATAATTTTATGGTAGGTATGGATACCATTGCTGAGCGATTTCAAAAAAACAAATGGTATGAAAAAGCGAATAAACATGAGTCTTTGATCTCTATTATTCATTACACAGATAGTAAACCTTGGTCGTCAGTGTATAATAATCGTTTAGGAGATAGATGGTGGTTTTATTATACATTGGAGTGGTCAGATATTATTCTACGAAAAGAGATTATCAAGCATGGTTTAGAAGTAGTTACAGAAAAAGAAAAGTATCACACTGCAATTTTTACGAATGCTTGTGAGATGGAACATCTGGAGTATTTAATAAAAGCACTACCAGAGGTTCATTTTCATATTCTAGCGCATACTAATTTCGCTTCTCAAGTAGTTGATTTACAACGTTATTTAAATGTATCAATCTATCCTCAGTTTAATCGTTATAATTTTGAAAACATACTAAATAGAATAGATTTTTATTTAGATATTAATCATTACAATGAAATTATGAATATTATTCAAGAGATTCATAGACTCGGTAAACCGATTTTTGCATTTGATAATACAAGCAAAGATCAGACAGGTAAAAGTTTTATTTTTTCTTCGCTTGCTCCTGAAACTATGGTAGAAGAAATTATAACTTATCTTAATTCTTTGCATCGATAAAATAGTTAGCTATTGTAAATATTTAATAAATAATTTATAAGATGCAGTACTTAGCAACTAGTTATGAGAGGTGTGAAATGACTAGAAAATCTATTGTATTAGCGGCAGATAATGCCTATCTTATTCCTTTAGAGACGACTATAAAGTCTGTATTGTATCACAATAGGGATATTGATTTTTATATTCTAAATAGTGACATAGCTCCTGAATGGTTTAAATTATTAGGGAGGAAAATGGAAGTTGTAAATTCAACAATCCACAATGTACATTTTGATAAAGAACTTTTTGAAGCCTATAAAACTGGGCCACATTTAAACTATGCTTCTTACTTTAGATTTTTTGCTACAGAAGTGGTTGAGTCTGACAAAGTATTGTATCTAGATTCCGATATTATTGTAACTGGGGAACTATCTCCTTTGTTTGAGATAGATCTTAAAGGATATTTTATTGGAGCTGTTGATGATGTCTATGCTTATGAAGGACGAAAATCTGGATTTAATTCTGGTGTTTTGCTAATGGATGTTGCAAAGTGGAAAGAGGATTCTATTGTCAATAGTTTATTGGAATTAGCTGCAGAGCAGAATCAAGCTGTGCATCTT
Organism: Streptococcus mitis 13/39; assembly: GCA_000385835.1. Taxonomy (GTDB): domain Bacteria; phylum Bacillota; class Bacilli; order Lactobacillales; family Streptococcaceae; genus Streptococcus; species Streptococcus mitis_AI. Next base: position 14,182 of record AQTU01000007.1, read on the forward strand.
GGAGATCAGAGTATTTTAAATATTTACTTTGAGGATAATTGGCTAGCATTAGATAAAACATATAATTATATGGTTGGTGTTGATATTTATCGTTTAGATTGGGAGTGTGAACGGCTAGATGATAATCCACCATCGATTGTTCACTTTGCTAGTCATGATAAACCGTGGAATACATACAGTATATCTAGACTGCGTGAATTATGGTGGGTGTATAGAGACCTAGATTGGACTGAGATCGCTTTTAAATATTCTAATCTCGATTACTTTGTACGTTCAAAGCAATCTGAGAAGAGTGCTTTTGTTGTAACATGGGTGTTAGAAGTAGAACATATAGAGTATCTAATTCGTGCGTTACCTGATTGGCATTTTCATATTGCTTCTCCAGTTTATTGTGCATCTTCTTTAACTAATCTTTCTATTTACAAAAATGTAACTATTTATCAAAATATTATTCATAAAAGGATTGAATGGCTTTTAGATGATGCGACAGTCTATTTAGATATTAATCATGGAGCAGAGGTTCTGGATGTCCTGTCCAAGGCCAGAGATAGAGGGGTAAAAATCTTTACGTTTGATAATACTAGGAAACTCTCAGATGATAGTATTTACGATGGTATTTTTTCTGTAGACAGACCTGGAGAAATGGCCAGAGTCTTAAGGAAATTAGAAGTCTGATCTTTACCATTTAGTGTAAGAATAATATATAATAAAAGTGAGATTTGACCCCAAAGCAAATAAAGGAGTATTTTGTGACTAAGATTTATTCGTCAATAGCAGTAAAAAAAGGACTATTTACCTTATTTCTACTGTTTATCTATGTATTGGGAAGTCGTATTACTCTCCCTTTTGTTAATTTGAATTCCAAAGATTTCTTAGGTGGTTCAACAGCCTACCTAGCTTTTTCAGCAGCCCTTACAGGTGGAAACCTAAGAAGTTTATCTATTTTTTCTATAGGATTATCACCTTGGATGTCTGCAATAATCTTGTGGCAGATGTTTTCTTATTCTAAAAAATTGGGGCTAAGTTCTACAGCAATTGAAATTCAAGATCGTCGAAAAATGTATCTGACCTTGCTGATTGCTGTTATTCAATCCTTGGCGGTTAGCTTGAGCTTACCAGTACAATCCTCCTACTCGGCAATTTTGGTTGTTTTAATGAATACCTTGTTGCTGATAGCAGGAACAATTTTTCTTGTTTGGTTGTCAGATTTAAATGCTAGCATGGGGATTGGGGGTTCTATTGTCATTCTCCTATCCAGCATTGTTTTAAATATCCCTCAGGATGTTATTGAAACTTTTAAACTGGTTCATATCCCTACAGAGATTGTTGTCTTGCTTGTTTTTATGACCATTATATTTTCTTATATGCTTGCCATTATGTATCGCGCGCGTTATCTAGTGCCAGTCAATAAGATAGGACTTCACAATCGTTTTAAACGCTATTCTTATCTTGAAATCATGTTGAATCCTGCGGGTGGGATGCCTTATATGTATGTGATGAGTTTCCTGAGTGTACCAGCTTACCTGTTCATCTTGCTTGGATTTATTTTCCCTAATCATTCAGGATTGGAGACTTTATCAAAGGAATTTATGATTGGAAAGCCTTTGTGGGTCTATGTTTATATTTCGGTCTTATTTTTATTTAGTATCATTTTTGCTTTTGTTAATATGAATGGAGAAGAGATTGCAGACCGCATGAAAAAATCTGGAGAATACATTTATGGAATTTATCCAGGTGAGGATACTAGTCGATTTATTAACCGATTGGTCCTTCGTTTCTCAGTCATAGGTGGTCTCTTTAATGTGATCATGGCAGGTAGTCCCATGCTTTTTGTTTTATTTGATGAAAAGTTATTAAGATTGGCAATGATTCCAGGCTTGTTTATGATGTTTGGAGGCATGATTTTTACGATTAGAGACGAGGTCAAGGCTTTAAGGCTAAATGAGACCTATAAACCTTTGATTTAGGAGACTTTTATGTATTATTTTATTCCAGCTTGGTATGGTTCTGAGAGGAAATGGCATGCAGATATCACTCCATGGTATTTTTCTCATTTTCGTCTAGAGTTTGACGATACCTTTCATCAGATTCGGCTCTTTCAAGAGCAAGATATAGATTCTCGTCTATTAGTATTAGCTTACCAGCCTCATCTACGTTATTTTTTACATAGACATGGTGTGTTAGAAACGGATACTTATTCCGTTTTTGATGTTATGCAAGATTTTCATAATCTCCATACCCAAGTGTTAAGCATTCGAGATATTGAGTGGGATGATGACTGTGAATTTATTTATAGTCCCTTTACGATTATCGTTCAAAAAAATGGGAAGAAATTTGCTAAGGTTGAACATGGAGTTGAAGGTTTCATCAGTGATATACAGTATTTTGAACCGAATGGTCAAATACATATGCACTATATCATGGATGATCGTGGCTTTGTATCGAGTGTTATCTTTTTTGAAGATGGGCAAGTGGCTTATCAAGAATATCTGAATCCCAAGGGAGTGTGGCAATTCAGAGAGCGTTTAAAAGAAGGCGGACGGGTAGAAGTCAATCCAATTTTTGGTTATCGCTTTAAAGCGCTTATCTATCAAGACATGGGAGACTTGGTGGCAGAATTTTTTGAGAATTATCTGCAACAGTATGTGAAGGACCAGGATATTTTTATGCTTCCTTCTCATTCTCATCATGACCAGCTGGTCTTAGACCGCTTACCTAAGAAAAATCCGAAACTGTTGAGTCTTTTTATTGGACGTAATCCTCAAAATACCTTTAGGGATTTAGAATTAACTTTTGAAAAATCAGATTTGATTTTGGTGGATAGAGAGGATAGTTTACGATTGTTGCAGGAGTTGTATCCTGAACGAATGCATCAATTTTATCATTTATCATCTTTTGACACCCGTTTACGATTGGGACGAAGCCAAACTAAGAAAGAATCCATCATTTATTATCAACTGGATTTTGAGCAGGGGATTGATAAGGAAGCTCTGCTTCAAGTCTTGTCCTTTGTCGCTGAAAATAAAGATACTGAGGTGATTTTTGGAGCATTTGCTGCTAGTCAAGATCAAATGAATGAAGTGGAAGGGATTGTTGAGTCTTTAATCCAAGAAAACATTCAATACGAAAGTCTGGGAAAGGCGATTGATTATGGTGATGCAGAAAATCCTCTAGAAGAAAATCAACACCAGGACTTACGCATGCAGTTTGTCAACTTGAATGATGAGTTAGATTTGATAAAAAACCTAGAATTTGTCCGTTTGATTGTGGATTTGAATAGACATCCTCATCTCTACACACAGATAGCTGGTATTAGTGCAGGGATTCCTCAAATCAACCTAGTTGAAACCGTCTATGTTGAACATCTGAAAAATGGTTATTTGTTAGCAGATGTGACAGAATTTTCTAAGGCAGCACATTATTACACAGATAGATTGAAAGAGTGGAATGAGTCCTTGATTTATTCGATTGATAAGATTAAGGAGCACACTGGACAACGATTTATTGAAAAGTTAAAAAAATGGATAGAGGAGGTTAAAAATGTCAAAGGAACTTAATATTTTACAGATAGGACTTACCAATTGGGGAAATCAGTATGACATTCCTGAAAATATGAGTTGGTATCATTTTTACCCCAATTCATCAGTAGCCCTTCGTGAAATAATAGAAAAAGAGGATATTAGCCGTTTTCATGCAGTTTTAATAGAAGAGGGTCAGTATGCTAAAGACTTATTTTCCTTTGTAAAAAATTTTGAACCTTATACTTTATTTTATAACCAGAATATACAAATAAATGACAGAGAGGTTGTGGATTTTCTAAAAAAACGATGTGCACAAGCAATTGATTTTTCAAGTCCCCAACAATTAATCAATGATTTGAGTAAATCTCTTTTTGGCGGTGGGTATGGTGATAAACTCTTTCCCTCGATGATACAAGTGAATCCAAATTTTACAGGAGCTATTTTTTATCAAGGATTGGATTATGTCGGTTTGGAAGGTGGATTTGGACAAGATTTTACCCAACTTGCCTATTGGGCTTATAATATAGTGGTTCAAAAAACACTCCCTATTGAGTTGTGGCTTGAATATGAAAAGCAAGGAAATTGTGACTTTCGTTTGGTTATTCGTAAGATATGGAGTGGCTCTGTTGATGATTTCTTTGAAGAGACAATAGTGTCTGAAAAAGACTTGGAGCAAGCACTTTTTATGGATAGTCGAGATGGAGATTACTTTCTCTCGATATCCGTTGAAGCAAGAGGTCATGGAACTATCAAACTTGGTAATCTTCACCAACGTTGGAGTCGAAAACAATTTGGTAAGTTTGTTCTTGGTGGAAATATCCTACATGATTCCAAGCGTGATGAAATAAACTATTTCTTCCATCCAGGTGATTTTAGACCGCCTTTAGCTATCTATTTTGCAGGTTATCGACCTGCAGAAGGATTCGAGGGTTACTTTATGATGAAAACTCTAGGATGTCCCTTCATTTTATTTTCTGATCCGCGTTTAGAGGGGGGAGCTTTTTATCTAGGAACTGATGAGCTAGAGGGAAAGGTCAAAGAGACGATTGCTCATTATCTTGATTATTTAGGCTTTGATCGCAAGGATTTGATTTTATCAGGCCTTTCTATGGGAACGTTTCCGGCTCTCTATTATGGTGCTTCTTTTGAACCTCATGCTATTATAGTTGGTAAGCCCTTGGCAAACTTAGGAACCATAGCTAGCCGCGGACGTTTAGCAAGTCCTAGAGTTTTTCCTACGAGTTTTGATGTTTTAAAACATCAAACTGGAGGAGTAAGCCTAAATCACATGTTGGAGTTAGACCAGCGTTTTTGGAAAGTATTTAAACAAGCAAATTTTTCAAAGACAACCTTTGGTTTGTCCTACATGAAGGATGAAGATATGGATCCTCAGGCTTATGAGAATCTAGTTACTTATTTATGTAATACAGGTGCCAAGATTTTATCTAAAGGAACTGCTGGGCGACACAATGATGATACAGATACCAATATTGCTTGGTTTCTTCACTTTTATCGAATGGTACTAGCAAGTGGTTTTGGAAGGGAGAAAGAATGATTATCACACAGAGACAGTCTATTCATTGGGGAGAAGTGGGCGGGACTTATATGTACGGGTCAACTGTATCTTATTACCCTGACAAAAGTGTTCGTCTGTATAATCCTCTATTGCCATCTGGTGAAATTCTCAAGACTTGGTTTTCTAGTGTCAATTACCAGGCTGCACGGACTCAGCCCCAGCTTCCTTTACTAAAAAGAAATCAGGAATATCAACTATCACTGGTTTTTGATTGTCAGCCTGAAAATGGGGTTTATACCAAGATAACTTTTTTTGACCGCTATGGTGATATTTTAGAAGAAAAGGTAGAAAAAGTGAAAGATTTTATATTTACTTATCCAGAAGATAGTTATACTTATCAAGTTTCTCTTTTAAGTGCTGGTTTTGAATCCATAACTTTTTATCATTTTTCTATCAAGGAGATCAGAAGTGTTTAGACGTTTAGGTCAAGATTTCCAGCTTAGGAAAGTGAAAAAGATTTTAAAGAGGATCAATAGCTTAAAAGGCAAGATGTCCTCTCTTTCGGATCAAGAATTAGTCGCTAAAACAGTGGAGTTTCGTCAGCGTCTTTCCAAGGGAGAAAGTCTAGATGATCTTTTAGTAGAAGCTTTTGCTGTGGTGCGTGAAGCGGACAAACGGATTTTAGGGATGTTCCCCTATGATGTTCAGGTCATGGGAGCTATTATCATGCACTACGGAAATGTTGCTGAGATGAACACTGGTGAAGGGAAAACCCTAACAGCCACCATGCCGGTCTATTTGAACGCTCTTTCAGGAGAGGGTGTGATGGTTGTTACGCCTAATGAGTATTTAGCAAAGCGTGATGCAGAGGAAATGGGCCAAGTTTATCGTTTCCTAGGCTTGACCATTGGGGTACCATTTGTGGAAGATCCAAAGAAGGAAATGAAAGCTGAAGAAAAGAAACGTATCTATGCTTCGGATATCATCTATACAACCAATAGTAATTTAGGTTTTGATTACCTAAATGATAATCTGGCTTCGAATGAAGAAGGTAAGTTTTTGCGGCCTTTTAACTATGTCATTATTGATGAAATTGATGATATTTTACTTGATAGTGCACAAACTCCTCTGATTATTGCGGGTTCTCCCCGTGTTCAGTCTAATTACTATGCGATTATTGATACACTGGTAACAACATTGGTCGAAGGAGAAGATTATATTTTCAAAGAGGAGAAGGAAGAGGTTTGGCTCACTACTAAGGGTGCCAAGTCTGCTGAAAGTTTCCTAGGAATTGATAATTTATATAAGGAAGAACATGCGTCCTTTGCTCGTCATTTAGTTTATGCGATTCGAGCCCATAAACTTTATACTAAAGACAAGGACTATATCATTCGTGGAAATGAGATGGTACTGGTTGATAAGGGAACAGGACGTCTAATGGAGATGACCAAACTGCAGGGAGGACTCCATCAGGCCATTGAAGCCAAAGAACATGTAAAGTTGTCTCCTGAAACGAGAGCTATGGCTTCCATTACCTATCAAAGTCTTTTTAAGATGTTTAAAAAAGTATCTGGGATGACGGGGACAGGAAAGGTAGCAGAAAAAGAATTTCTTGAGACTTATAATATGGTCGTTATTCGGATTCCAACCAATCGTCCTAGACAACGGATTGACTATCCCGATAATCTCTATGTGACTTTACCTGAAAAAGTTTATGCGTCTTTGGAATACATCAAAGAGTATCATGCTAAGGGGAATCCCTTACTGGTTTTTGTAGGTTCAGTTGAAATGTCTCAGCTTTATTCGTCACTCTTACTCAGAGAGGGAATTGCCCACAATGTTCTCAATGCTAATAATGCTGCGCGTGAGGCCCAAATTATCGCAGAATCAGGTCAGATGGGGGCCGTGACAGTGGCTACCTCTATGGCCGGACGAGGGACGGATATTAAACTGGGCAAAGGAGTAGCTGAACTTGGTGGTTTGATTGTCATTGGAACAGAGCGGATGGAGAGTCAGCGGATTGACCTTCAAATCCGTGGACGTTCTGGCCGTCAGGGAGATCCAGGTATGAGTAAGTTTTTTGTATCTCTGGAAGATGATGTTATCAAGAAATTTGGTCCATCTTGGGTTCACAAGAAGTATAAAGATTATCAAGTTCAAGATATGACGCAACCAGACATTCTCAAAGGTCGTAAGTATCGTAATCTGGTTGAAAGGGCGCAACATGCCAGTGACAGTGCTGGTCGCACTGCCCGTCGTCAGACTCTAGAATATGCTGAGAGTATGAATATTCAACGGGATATGATTTATAAGGAGCGCAATCGTCTAATAGATGGTTCTCGTGACTTAGAAGATGTTGTTGATGAAATCATTACTAGCTACATAGATCAAGTGACTTCTTCAGAATATGAAAGCCGAGAGTTGCTCTTCCACTTTGTTGTAACTAATATTAGTTTTCATATTAAAGATATTCCAGACTATATAGATGTGACTAACAAAATTGCAGTTCGTAGGTTTATAAAGCAGGTGATTGATAAAGAACTTTCTGAAAAGAAAGCATTACTTGACCAACATGACTTGTATGAACAGTATTTACGACTTTCTCTACTTAAGGCTATCGATGATAACTGGGTGGAGCAGGTAGACTATCTACAACAGTTATCGATGGCTATCGGTGGGCAATCTGCTGCACAGAAAAATCCAATCGTAGAGTATTATCAAGAAGCCTATGCAGGTTTTGAAACGATGAAAGAGCAAATTCGTGCTGATATGGTACGGAATCTCCTGATGGGGCTGGTTGAGGTCACTCCAAAAGGTGAAATCGTGACTCATTTTCCATAAGAGGAGAAAATATGACAATTTACAATATAAATTTAGGAATTGGTTGGGCTAGTAGCGGTGTAGAATACGCTCAGGCCTATCGTGCCGGTATTTTTCGAAGTTTGAATTTACCCTCTAAATTTATCTTTACAGATATGATTTTAGCTGATAATATTCAGCATCTGACAGCCAATATTGGTTTTGATGATGAGCAAGTTATCTGGCTTTATAATCACTTTACAGATGTCAAGATTGCACCGACTAGCGTGACAGTGGATGATGTCTTGGCTACTTTTGACGGTGTTGAAAGTCGTAGAGAAAAGAATGGCAAGGTTTTGCGTGTCTTCTTTTCTGACCAAGATAAGTTTGTAACCTGTTATTTGGTTGATGAGAACAAGGACTTGGTCCAACATGCAGAGTATGTTTTTAAGGGAAATCTGATTCGTAAGGATTACTTCTCTTATACGCGTTATTGTAGCGAGTATTTTGCTCCCAAGGACAATGTTGCAGTTCTATACCAACGAACTTTTTACAATGAAGACGGGACTCCAGCCTATGATATCTTGATGAATCAAGGGAAGGAAGAAGTTTATCGTTTTAAGGATAAGATTTTCTATGGTAAGCCTGCTTTCATGCGAGCTTTTATGAAATCTTTGAATTTGAACAAGTCTGATTTGGTCATTCTGGATAGAGAGACAGGTATTGGTCAGGTTGTGTTTGAGGAAGCACAAGCGGCTCATCTGGCAGTAGTTGTCCACGCGGAGCATTATAGTGAAAATGCTACAAACGAGGACTATATTCTTTGGAATAACTATTACGACTATCAGTTTACCCATGCGGATAAGGTTGATTTCTTTATCGTATCAACTGATAGACAGAGAGAAGTTTTACAAGAGCAATTTGCCAAATACACCCCCCATCAACCAAAGATTGTTACCATTCCTGTAGGCAGTATTGATTCCTTGACCGAGTCAAGTCAAGGACGTAAGCCCTTTTCATTGATTACGGCTTCACGTCTTGCCAAAGAAAAACACATTGACTGGTTGGTCAAGGCGGTCATTGAGGCTCATAAGGAAATTCCTGAACTAACCTTTGATATTTATGGTAGCGGTGGAGAAGATTCTCTGCTTAGAGACATTATTGCAAATCATCAGGCTGAGGACTATATCCAGCTCAAGGGGCATGCGGAACTTTCGCAGATTTATAGCCAGTATGAGGTCTACTTGACGGCTTCAACCAGTGAAGGATTTGGTTTGACCTTGATGGAAGCTATTGGTTCAGGTCTACCACTAATCGGTTTTGATGTGCCTTATGGTAATCAGACATTTATAGAAGATGGGAAAAATGGTTATTTGATTCCAAGTTCATCTGACCATGTAGAAGATCAAATCAAGCAAGCTTACGCAGCTAAGATTTGTCAACTGTATCAAGAAAATCGTTTGGAAGCTATGCGTGCCCATTCTTACCAGATTGCAGAAGGCTTCTTAACCGAAGAAATTTTAGAAAAGTGGAAGAAAACAGTAGAGGAGGTGCTCCATGATTGAACTTTATGATCGTTATAATCAGGAAAGTCGAGATTTACATGAAAGTCTAGTAGCTACTGGTCTTTCTCAACTTGGAGTGGTCATCGATGCAGATGGTTTTCTGCCCGATGGTCTGGTTTCTCCTTTTACCTATTATCTAGGTTACGAGGATGGAAAACCTCTCTATTTTAACCAAGTCCCTGTTCCAGCTTTTTGGGAAATTTCAGGAAATAATCAGTCTGCTCGTATTGAGGATGTGACACAGGAGAGGGCCGTCATTCATTATGCAGATGGAATGCAGGCTCGCTTGGTTAAACAGGTAGATTGGAAAGACCTAGAAGGTCGAGTACGCCAAGTTGATCATTATAATCGCTTTGGAGCTTGCTTTGCTACAACGACCTATAGCGCAGATAGCGAGCCAATTATGACAGTTTACCAAAATGTCAATGGCCAGGAGGTGTTACTTGAAAACCACGTGACAGGTGATATCTTATTGACTTTGCCTGGTCAGTCCATGCGTTACTTTGCAAATAAGGTTGAATTTATCACCTTCTTTTTACAAGATTTGGAAATAGATACAAGTCAGCTTATCTTTAATACTCTAGCGACTCCTTTCTTGGTTTCCTTCCATCATCCAGATAAGTCTGGCTCAGATGTCTTAGTTTGGCAGGAACCTCTCTATGATGGCATTCCAGGCAATATGCAGTTGATTTTGGAAAATGATGATGTGCGTACTAAGAAAATCATTATACCCAACAAGGCGACTTATGAACGCGCTTTAGAGTTGACCGATGAGAAATACCATGACCAGTTTGTGCACTTGGGTTACCATTATCAGTTTAAACGTGATAATTTCCTAAGACGAGATGCCTTAATCTTGACTAATTCAGATCAGATTGAGCAAGTGGAAGCAATCGTAGAAGCCCTGCCTGATGTTACCTTCCGAATCGCAGCGGTGACAGAGATGTCTTCTAAGCTCTTAGATATGCTTCGCTATCCTAATGTGGTCCTGTACCAGAACGCTAGTCCACAGAAGATTCAGGAGTTGTATCAACTGTCAGATATTTATTTGGATATCAATCACAGCAATGAGTTGTTGCAGGCAGTGCGTCAGGCCTTTGAGCACAATCTCTTGATTCTGGGATTCAACCAAACGGTACACAATAGACTCTATATCGCTCCTGAACATCTATTTGAAAGTAGTGAGGTTTCTGCTTTGGTTGAGACTCTAAAACTGGCCCTTTCAGATGTTACCCAAATGAGTCTGGCACTTGGGAAGCAAGGTCAACATGCAAATTATGTTGATTGGTGCGATATCAGGAAACTATGCAAACTGTTTTAGGAGGCTAACATGTCAGACGAAGATTTATTTTACAAAGACGTTGAAGGTCGCATGGAAGAGTTGAAACAAAAACCTATCAAGAAAGAAAAAGAAACCCGAGGGGAAAAGATTAGTAAGACTTTTTCACTCATCTTGGGTTTAATGATTCTGATTGGTTTACTCTTTACTTTACTGGGAATTTTGAGGTAGGCCTATGACTGATATTCTGATTGTTTTAGCTATTATCCTCTCTCTTGCTTTGATTGTATTGGTAACCATACAACCTCGTCAAAATCAACTATTTTCCATGGATGCCACTAGTAATATTGGTAAACCAAGCTACTGGCAGAGCAATACCTTGGTCAAGGTTCTTACTTTATTAGTGAGTTTGGCTTTATTCGTTTTACTGTTAACCTTTATGGTAATAACTTACAAATAAAAGAAAACTTCAGATATTCACCTTTTGTGATTGATCTGAAGTTTTCTTTTTTTACTCAATGAAAATCAAAGAGCAAACTAGGAAGCTAGCCGCAGGCTGCTCAAAACACCGTTTTGAGGTTGTGGATAGAACTGACGAAGTCAGCTTAAAACACTGTTTTGAGGTCGTAGATAAGACTGACGAAGTCAGTAACATATATACGGCAAGGTGAAGCTGACGTAGTTTGAAGAGATTTTCGAAGAGTATTACTGTCCATATTTTTGGTAAAAGTCAACTTTTACTTGGATGAAGGTTTTGGCTTCACGTAGGAGTTGAAGAAGTGTGGCGCGGGTTTCAAATTCTTCTCTTGTCTTGGGTAGACTGCGGTTCCGGAAGACTTCCAGATAACGTTCAATTTCATCTAGCAAATCAGAAGCAGGATTGGTCTGGCTTAGTTGGCCTGCAATTTTTGAAAAGAGTTGGGCTAAAATCAGGCTCTCACTGGCAGCTAGGTGACAGGTGTTGATTTGCTGGGCCATATTTCGCAGGATACGACTTTGTCGCTGTCTCATTTCAAAATAGTGGATATGGTAGTCGGTCTGGTGAAAGAGGTGGTCAGAGTGATCTAGATAGACCAGTCTGAGGGCTTCTTCCAAAAGTGTGTCCAATTCGTCAACTAACTGTGCTCGGTTGCGTCCATCCCCTCTGGATAAATAATATTTGAAGCGTTGAAGGATATCTTTTAACTTTTCTTCTACCAATGTGTGGTAGTGATGAATTTCCTCTTCTCGTGAAGGCATATAGAGATTAACCAGTAAGGCAAATCCTGTACCGATAGCAAAGAGAAGGAATTCATTGACTAGAAGGTCTGGAGAGGTTGATTTTTGCACCAAGAGATGGCTAACCAAAACAGTGCTTGGTGTGATGCCAATTTCCCAGCCCATCTTGTAGGCTAGAGGCACATAGAGGGCTAGATAGAGGCCGAGGCTCCAGATATGAAATCCGCTCAAGTGAAAAGCCAGAACGCCAATAGCTAGAGCGAGGAGCATGGAAAAGAGGCGATTGCGGGCCAGTTTTAAGGTACTTCTACGAGTGTCGGATAGGCTCAAGAGAGCGATGATTCCAGCTGAAACTGCTGAGGAGAGATTGAGAAAATAAGCAAGAAGGCAGGCAAGACAGGTAGCTAAGATGAGTTTTGTTGTACGTTGGCTAATAGACATAAGGGTTTCCTAGTAAGTTAGAATAAAAGCGGAAAAGACAAGACCTGAGCAGGCTTGCCTTTATGAGTTATTTATTACGGGCTGCTGCGTATTCGGCAACGGCAGTAAAGAGGACATCTGTAGAAGAGTTGAGGGCTGTTTCGCATGAGTCCTGGATGACACCAATCACAAATCCAACACCGACAACTTGCATGGCAATATCGTTAGAAATACCAAAAAGGCTACAAGCAACTGGGATAAGGAGGAGGGAACCGCCAGCGATACCAGAAGCACCACAGGCTGAGACTGCTGCTACTACACTGAGGACAAAGGCTGTCGCAAAGTCAACAGGGATGCCAAGAGTGTTAACTGCAGCAAGGGTTAGAACATTAATGGTAATCGCAGCCCCAGCCATGTTGATAGTAGAACCGAGTGGGATAGAAACAGAATAGGTATCTGGATCTAGTCCAAGGTCGTGGCAAAGTTTCATATTGACAGGGATGTTAGCCGCAGAACTACGAGTGAAGAAGGCTGTCACACCGCTGACACGCAAACATTTCCAAACGAGGGGATAAGGATTTCTCTTCATAAAGAGGAAGGCTATTAGTGGATTGACTACTAGAGCTACAAAGAACATGGTTGTCACCAAGAGGGCAAGCAAGATTCCGTAGTTGGCTAGACTGCCGATTCCCTTATCAGAGATGGTTTTGAAGACAAGGCCTAGGATACCAAATGGAGCTAGGTTGATGATCCATTCGACAATCTTAGAAGTCACATCAGCCATAGTTTTCAGCAATTCTTTACTATTTTTGCTGGCCTCTCTCATAGCAATCCCGAAAATAACTGCCCATGATAGGATACCGATGTAGTTGGCAGTAATGAGGGCATTGACTGGATTGTCAACCAGTTTGAGCAAGAGGTTGCTGAGGACCTGGCCAATTCCATCTGGTGGTGCGATTTCTGTATTGGCACTATTTAAGGTAATCTCAACAGGGACAATAAAGCTTGCTAGGACAGCAACAAGTGCCGCTGCAAAGGTTCCTACCAAGTAAAGGAAGATAACCGTTTTCATGTTGCTATCTTGTCCCTTTTGATGTTGGGAAAGGGCGTTAGCAACGAGGGCAAAGACTAGAATAGGTGCGATGGCTTTTAGGCCACCAACAAAGAGATCTCCGAGTAGGCCAATTCCTGAAATGTTAGGAAGTGTCAGTCCTAGGATACCTCCACAAAGCATACCAATCAAAATTCGTTTGATCAGGCTTGCCTTATTCCAAGCATGAATGAATTTTTTCATAACAATCTCCTTTGTTGTGTAATGTTTATGATTATAGTATAAATATGAGCTAAAATCAAGAATTTTCTGTCTATTTTGGCTATTATTTTTGAATATTTATGGAGATTCATCACTTGTAAAAGTATGGTATAATAAATGAAAGGAGTTTTCTATGAAAGAATTTATTCAAACCTACCTCAATAAGCTTGATATAACAACGATTATTGAAAATATCTTAACCAAGTTAATTTCTCTGTTATTCCTATTTTTACTCTTTTATATAGCTAAGAAATTGCTCCATACCATGGTGCAGAGAATTGTCAAACCTTCTCTAAAAATGTCTCGTCATGATGTCGGGCGTCAGAAAACCATCTCACGTCTGTTAGAAAATGTGTTTAATTATACCCTTTATTTCTTTTTGCTTTACTGCATTTTGTCGATTTTAGGTTTGCCAGTTTCTAGTTTGCTGGCAGGGGCTGGGATTGCTGGGGTGGCTATTGGGATGGGAGCCCAAGGCTTTCTATCTGATGTCATCAATGGCTTTTTCATCCTCTTTGAACGTCAACTGGATGTGGGAGATGAGGTCGTTTTGACAAATGGTCCTATTACTGTATCGGGCAAGGTCGTCAGCGTCGGCATTCGAACAACTCAACTCAGAGGAGAAGATCAGGTTCTGCACTTCGTTCCCAATCGGAATATCACCGTCGTCAGCAATTTCTCTCGGACAGACCAGGTCTGAAATTTTAGCAGATTTATGGTACAATAGAAAGAGTTTGGTAAAGGAGAGAAGATGTTTTTAGAAAAACAGTTGGGCAATGGTTGTACCTGGATTAACCTAGATTTGGACAAGTTGAAAAAACTAGAGGACCTTTCTGAAATCTACGGTTTGGACAAGGAAACCATCGAATATGCGCTGGATAGGAATGAGCGTGCCCACATGGATTATCACCGTGAAAATGGGACTGTGACCTTTATCTACAATGTCTTGAACTTGAAAAAGGATAAGGCATACTATGAAGCTTTTCCCATGACCTTTATCGTGGAACATCGTCGCCTGATTACCATTAGTAATACCAAGAACGCCTATGTCATTGAACAGATGACCCGTTATCTGGAGAGTCATGACATGCTTTCGATTTACAAGTTTCTCTTTGCCAGTCTGGAAATTATCAGCAATGCCTACTATCCTGTCATCGAGCAGATGGATAAGAGTAAGGACGAGGTCAATGGGCTCTTGCGCCAGCGGACTACTAAGAAAAATCTCTTTGCCTTGTCCGACTTGGAGACTGGTATGGTTTATCTTACTGCGGCTGCCAAGCAAAATCGCATGTTGCTGGAACATATTCAAGGGCATGCCCTCTATCGCAGTTTTAACGAGATTGAGAGAGAACAGTTTGATGATGCCATGATTGAGGCTCATCAGCTAGTATCCATGACAGACTTGATTTCTCAAGTTCTTCAACAACTATCAGCATCTTACAACAATATCCTAAATAATAATCTGAATGATAATTTGACAACCTTGACTATCATTTCAGTCTTGCTAGCTGTTTTGGCAGTAGTTACAGGCTTTTTCGGAATGAATGTTCCGCTCCCTTTAACAGATGAGCCCCATGCTTGGCTCTACATTAGTTTGGCCAGTGCTGGTTTGTGGATTGTCCTGTCATTGTTGCTAAGGAAAATTGCTAAAAAAAGTTAAGAAAAGGAGCCTGAATGGCGATTGAAAACTATATGCCAGATTTTGCTGTGGAAGCAGTTTATGACCTGACAGTCCCAAGTCTGCAGGCGCAGGGAATCAAGGCTGTTTTGGTCGATTTGGATAATACCCTCATTGCTTGGAATAATCCTGACGGGACGGCAGAGATGAAGCAATGGCTACATGATCTTCGGGACGCGGGCATTCGCATTATCGTGGTCTCAAATAACACTAAGAAACGCGTCCAACGAGCAGTTGAGAAGTTTGGGATTGATTACGTTTATTGGGCTCTGAAACCCTTCACATTTGGGATTGATCGTGCCATGAAGGAATTCCACTATGAGAAAAGCGAAGTGGTCATGGTCGGTGACCAGCTCATGACAGATATACGAGCAGCCCACCGTGCTGGCATTCGCTCGATTTTAGTCAAACCCTTGGTCCAACATGACTCGATCAAAACGCAGATTAACCGAGCTCGTGAGCGCCGTGTGATGCGAAAAATCACTGAACAGTACGGACCGATTACATATAAAAAAGGAATTTAACTATGGAAGAAATTCTCTGTATTGGTTGTGGAGCAACCATTCAGACGACAGACAAGGCTGGACTTGGATTTACTCCCCAGTCAGCACTTGAAAAAGGTTTGGAGACGGGCGAAGTCTATTGCCAACGCTGTTTCCGTCTCCGCCACTACAATGAAATCACGGATGTCCAGTTGACAGACGATGATTTCCTCAAGCTCTTGCACGAGGTGGGAGACAGTGATGCCTTAGTGGTCAATGTCATTGATATCTTTGATTTTAATGGCTCTGTCATCCCAGGCTTGCCACGTTTTGTATCAGGCAATGATGTCCTCTTGGTCGGGAATAAAAAAGATATCCTGCCTAAGTCTGTTAAACCAGGCAAGATTAGCCAGTGGCTCATGGAACGTGCCCACGAAGAAGGACTTCGTCCTGTGGATGTCGTCCTAACTTCAGCCCAAAATAAACATGCCATTAAGGAAGTCATTGACAAGATTGAACACTACCGTAAGGGTCGTGATGTTTATGTGGTCGGTGTGACCAACGTTGGAAAATCAACTCTAATCAATGCTATTATCCAAGAAATTACGGGTGATCAGAATGTCATCACGACTTCGCGCTTCCCAGGGACAACCTTGGACAAAATCGAGATTCCGCTTGATGACGGTTCTTATATCTACGATACACCAGGGATTATCCACCGTCACCAGATGGCTCACTACTTGACGGCGAAAAACCTCAAGTATGTCAGTCCTAAAAAGGAAATCAAACCTAAAACCTATCAGCTCAATCCTGAACAAACCCTGTTTTTAGGAGGTCTCGGACGTTTTGACTTTATATCAGGAGAAAAACAAGGATTTACTGCTTTCTTTGACAATGAACTCAAACTCCACCGTACCAAGCTAGAAGGCGCTAGTGCCTTTTACGACAAGCATCTTGGAAACCTTCTAACACCACCAAATAGTAAGGAAAAAGAAGATTTTCCTAAACTGGTTGAGCATGTATTTACCATTAAGGACAAGACAGACCTAGTCATCTCTGGACTCGGCTGGATCCGCGTAACAGGCACCGCCAAAGTCGCCGTCTGGGCACCAGAAGGCGTCGCCGTCGTCGCACGAAAAGCAATCATTTAAAATGAAATCACTGAGCGAACAAAGTGAGCTCATAAAAAGATAGTTATTGCCGTGGTGTTTTGCCAATCTGTAGATTGGCAAGGGGCACAATTGAGACCAAGGCTCAATTGTGAGGTCAGGAAATCCATTTTTCAAAGATGAGATCTTTGGAAAATTAGTTCCGACCGTCCCTCACCACCTAAAATAACTATCAAAAAACAAGGAAGAAAATTATGTCATTAACATCAAAACAACGTGCCTTCCTCAACAGCCAGGCACATACCCTAAAACCCATCATCCAAATTGGAAAAAATGGACTCAACGACCAAATCAAAACCAGCGTCCGTCAGGCACTTGACGCTCGTGAATTGATTAAGGTTACTCTTTTGCAAAACACCGATGAAAATATCCACGAAGTAGCTGAAATTTTGGAAGAAGAAATCGGTGTGGATACAGTCCAAAAAATCGGACGCATCTTGATTTTGTTTAAACAATCTAGCAAGAAAGAAAATCGCAAGATTTCTAAGAAAGTCAAAGAAATCTAAAAACTATACTCCAAACAACTGTTTTACAGAGAATTGAAGGAGACTAGCCTATGGCAATCGAACTATTGACTCCCTTTACCAAGGTAGAGTTGGAGCCAGAAATCAAGGAGAAAAAACGCAAACAAGTCGGGATTTTAGGGGGGAATTTTAACCCTGTTCACAATGCCCATCTCATTGTTGCGGACCAAGTACGGCAACAGTTGGGACTGGATCAGGTTCTGCTCATGCCTGAATACCAACCTCCTCATGTAGATAAAAAGGAAACAATCCCTGAACACCATCGTCTCAAGATGCTTGAGTTGGCGATTGAGGGGATTGAAGGTCTGGACATTGAAACTATTGAGTTGGAGCGCAAGGGTATTTCATATACCTACGACACCATGAAACTTTTAACTGAGAAGAATCCAGACACGGATTATTACTTTATCATCGGTGCCGACATGGTGGACTATCTGCCTAAGTGGTACCGAATTGATGAACTGGTCGACATGGTTCAGTTTGTGGGAGTTCAGCGCCCACGCTATAAGGCTGGAACTTCTTATCCAGTTATCTGGGTGGATGTTCCTCTCATGGATATCTCGTCTAGCATGGTGCGTGACTTCATTGTCCAAGGACGAAAACCCAACTTTCTCCTACCTCAGCCTGTGCTAGACTACATCGAGAAGGAGGAACTTTACTGATGGCCTATCAAGACTATATCGACTGTTCCCGTGAGGCTTTGTTGGAAAAAATGGCAGAGCTTCTGCCTGAAAAACGGTTAACCCACTGCTTGGGTGTGGAGCGTGCAGCCATAGAACTAGCCCAGCGCTTTGGAGTCGATGCCGAGAAAGCAGGTCTAGCAGGCCTTCTTCATGACTATGCTAAGAAGTTGTCAGATCAGGAATTTCTGGATTTGATTGACCGTTATCAGCTAGACCCTGACCTCAAAAACTGGGGCAATAATGTCTGGCATGGCATGGTTGGCATCTACAAGATTCAGGAAGATTTGGATTTGCATGATTCTGAAATCCTGCAAGCTATTGAAATCCATACAGTCGGGGCTGGTCAGATGACAGACTTAGACAAGGTCATCTATGTCGCAGACTATATAGAGCACAATCGAGCCTTTCCTGGAGTAGATGTAGCGCGTGAGATTGCAAGTTTGTCACTTAATAAGGCAGTAGCTTATGAGACAGCTCGCACTGTGGAGCATTTAGCTCATCAGGGATTCCCTATCTATCCCCAAACCCTTGAAACCTATAACGCCTTTGTGCACTATTTGAAAGAGGATTAAATGAACGAAAAAGAATTACTAGAACTAGTCGTGAAAGCGGCTGATGAGAAACGTGCGGAGGATATCCTCGCACTTGATGTACAAGATTTGACTAGCGTGACGGACTATTTTGTTATTACTAGTTCAATGAATAGCCGTCAGTTGGATGCTATCGCTGATAATATCCGTGAAAAAGTAGCGGAAGCAGGATTTAAAGGCAGTCATGTCGAAGGCGACGCAGCAGGAGGTTGGGTCTTGCTGGACCTTGGTGCTGTCGTTGTGCATGTCTTTTCAGAAGAAATGCGTGCCCACTATAACCTAGAAAAACTATGGCATGAGGCGGATTCAGTAGATATTTCAGAAGCTCTTGCTTAGAAGATGAACTCAGTTGTAGTCAACTGGGTTTTATTTGCTTATTTTAGAAAAATTGATAGAAAGGTAAAGGGCGAGTGGTGTTTGCCATTGACGCTCTTAGTATCATGATTATGGCAACTTATGAAACCTTTGCGGCGGTCTATGATGCGGTCATGGACGATAGTTTATATGATAAATGGACGGATTTTTCTCTGCGTCATTTGCCTAAGACCAAGGAGAGAAAGAAACTCTTGGAATTGGCTTGTGGGACAGGAATTCAATCTGTGCGCTTCTCTCAGGCTGGTTTTGATGTGACTGGACTTGACTTGAGTGGGGATATGTTGAAGATTGCTGAGAAGAGAGCTTCTTCAGCCAAACAAAAGATTGACTTTATTGAAGGCAATATGCTGGATTTGTCCAAGGCAGGTCAATATGATTTTGTCACTTGTTATTCGGACTCAATCTGCTATATGCAAGATGAGGTGGAAGTAGGAGACGTTTTTAAGGAAGTCTATAATGTCCTCAATGAAGACGGAGTTTTCATCTTTGACGTGCATTCGACTTACCAGACTGATGAGGTTTTTCCAGGCTATTCTTACCATGAAAATGCGGAAGAGTTCGCCATGCTCTGGGATACCTACGAGGACGAAGCACCTCACTCCATCGTGCATGAGTTGACCTTTTTTATCAAGGAGGCTGACGGTTCCTTTAGTCGCCACGATGAAGTGCATGAGGAGCGGACTTATGAGGTCTTGACCTATGATATTTTGCTGGAGCAGGCTGGATTTAAGTCTTTCAAACTCTATGCGGACTTTGAGGACAAGGAGCCAATAGAAACTAGCACCCGTTGGTTTTTTGTGGCACAGAAGTAGGAGATTAGCATGACCATAACGGGTATTATCGCGGAATTTAATCCCTTTCATAATGGGCATAAGTACCTGCTAAATCAGGCTGAGGGGCTGAAAATCGTTGCTATGTCAGGGAATTTCATGCAGCGTGGAGAGCCTGCTATCGTGGATAAGTGGACACGAGCCCAGATGGCGCTGGAAAATGGAGCGGATCTGGTAGTGGAATTGCCATTTTTAGTCAGTGTTCAGGCGGCGGATTTCTTTGGCCAAGGGGCTGTGGATATCTTGACTCGATTGGGTATTGATAATCTAGCTTTTGGGACAGAGGAAGTTCTGGATTACCAGAAAATCGCTGACTTATACACAGAGAAAGGTGCTGAGATGGAGAAATTTGTGGAAAATCTACCTGATTCTCTTTCCTATCCCCAGAAAACCCAAGCCATGTGGAAGGAATTTGCAGGTCTTGATTTTTCTGGCAATACGCCTAACCATGTCCTTGCTCTGGCCTATGCCAAGGCGGTTGCTGGACGAAACATCAAGCTGCATCCAATTCAACGTCGGGGGGCAGGTTACCATTCTGTGGATAAGGATGTGGACTTTGCCTCAGCGACAGCTCTGCGTCAACACCAGAAAGACCAAGACTTCATAGAACGCTTTATGCCATCTGTTGCTCTCTTTGAGCAGGCTAATAAGGTGAGTTGGGACGACTATTTTCCTTTGCTCCGCTATCAAATCTTGTCCAATCCCGACCGAACCACCATCTATCAGGTTAATCAAGAAATGGCTGTGCGCATTAATGAAGCTATTAAAACAGCACATTCTGTAGAAGAATTAGTCGAGGCAGTTGCGACCAAACGATATACCAAAGCGCGTGTCAGACGCCTATTGACCTATATCTTGGTGCAGGCTAGAGAAAATGACTTGCCAGAAGGGATTCATGTTCTTGGCTTTACCGAAAAAGGCAGGCAACATCTCAAGTCTTTGAAAGGACAGGTCAATCTAGTCAGCCGAATTGGCAAAGAACCGTGGGATCCCATGACTCAAAAGGCAGACCAGATTTACCAACTGGGGAATCCAAGTATAGCAGAGCAGAATTTTGGAAGAGTGCCGATAAGAATAGAAACAAACTAAGTCTACTGAAAGGTAGGCTTTTTATTTTAGAAATTTTAGCTAATAAATTAAAGATAAAGTTGTTTGGAAAATGACATATTTCATAAGTTAAAAAGCCAGTGAAAAATTTTAGTATAATAACTAGATTCTTGTCCCTTGAACCCGCTTTATGCTTGTTATTTTGTGGTATAATGAAGAGAACTGGTTATATTAAAAATCATAAATTGAATATAAAAGACAAATAAATTTTTATATTTATAAACCATGATAAACTTTTGTTTAAGATTATGTAATAAAAAAGAAGATTTATAAGGATAATTTGTATTTAGATAATACAAGCTAATAATAGGATGGTTCAAATATGGAAGAAAATTATAACTTATCTATAACTCAACTAAAGAATTCTATTAAAGAAAATTCCTTAGTTTTGTTTGTCGGTGCAGGGATTTCAGCAAATTCTAATCTACCAACTTGGGGCGAATTGATTCAATCATTAAAAAAAGAGTTGAACTTACCAGAAGAAAGAACAGATAGTCCCCTGAGAATTGCACAGTATTATTATGATACTTTTGGAAAAAATCAGTACACAAAAAAGATAGAAGAAATTTTCTTTAAGAAGGGTTTAAGTAAACCAAATGAGTTACATAAATTAATAGAAAAAATAGCACCAAAACATATCATTACGACAAACTATGATTCACTTCTGGAGAGTCAGTTTGAAAGTGGCTTGTTAAAGTACAATGTAGTAGCTGAAGATAAAGACATCCCCTATACGAGTTCGGAAAGATACTTGATTAAAATGCATGGTGACTTCAGTAAGAAAAATATTGTTTTGAAAGAAGATGATTATTCAGACTATCATTTGAACTTCCCAATGATTTCTACTTTAATCCAGTCATTGATAATGAATCATACTCTATTGTTTGTGGGGTATTCTCTAAGTGATTCGACTTTTAATTCAATTTTTAGAATGATTCAAAATACATTTAAATTGGATGCTAAAAATGCTTATTTTTATACTCCCGAGGAACCGTCTATGATCATTCGAGAGTATTATAAGAAGCAAGGAATTTACATTATCTCTAATGAAGAGAATCTAGGTCAGGAGACATCAGAAAAACAGAACAAATTGTATTGCAGGACAAAAGATTTTTTAGAGGTTCTATCAGAAAACCGAAGTCAAGATGTAAATAATGCTGATGATTTATGGAATCAACTGGCTTTTTTAGATAGACTTAGTTTTATTGATGCGAAAGATTTTTCTAGATATTCTGATTTAAAGAAAAGGGCTTTAAACTGGGATGATGAGTATTGCTGGTTTGGAAATAATCAATTAAGATTTGAAATTGATGGTCATGAAGAATTACGAATTATGGTATCTAAAAAATCTTTATTAAACCGCTTTCTAGATATGGAGATTGGTGAGCCTAGAGATTTAAAGGGGAATCGATTCTTAAGTAAGGCTTTTAAGTTGTATGAAGAAAAACAATATTCCTTAGCAAAAGCAAAATTTAGAGAACTAGCTAATATAGCATTTCGTCAGAAAGACTATTTTAATTTTTTAGTTTGTGAATTTAATTTTCAGCAAATTCAAATAATTGATAGATACGAAAAAACACCTAGTTATGCAGAGCCACTTTATGATGGAGAATTAAACGAATTAACAGAACAAATTATTAACTCGGTTACAGGAGATGAGAAAAAGATTATAGAATTTTTTAGAGATTCAATCCTTAGTCTCAATTTTTATATAAAAATTAGAAACGATTAATGAATTATTTGATGAAATTCGTGAAGAGCATGAAAACTATAGAAGAGGAGGGTGGTCTGAAAATAATCATCTCTTTAATGCGGAGTTTACAGTAAAAAATCTTTATAACTTTTTAAAATTAAATTGTTTATGTGTTGAACATTATAAGATTTATAAATCAATCATTAATAGATATTTAGAAATATTATTACTCAGTTATGATAATTCATATGTCAAACCTGAGGCAAGTGTTTTTGATAGAACAGCCTCTTGGCTTAAAAATCTTGATTTGGATGATGTCCAATTAATTCTGCCGAGTATAGATTTTAAGGTTGTAAATTTATATTTTAGAAACTATTCATTTGGCAAAATAAAAGTTACTGAGGAAGCAAAAGAATATTTGTTGAATCGAATTACTCATCTTCAAGAAAGTCTTAAAATTACTGAGGATGAAAAACTTCGAGAACTTAAAAATATACTAACTTTTCTTCCTCTTGTTGATGATATTGACATAGAAAGAGTAATAGATATTTTAAATACTCAGACACTGTATTATAATTGGAGCGAGGAAGTTAAGGGACTTATTAAAAATGTCCTCGCTAATATGGATGCTATTGATAAAAATTCATTGAAATCTAAGATAATTGGGACTGTAAATAAACATTTAAATGAAATATTGGAGAAAATTTTTCTTTATATAATTCAGTGTACCCACTCTATTCACGGTTACTAGAATATTGCTCAACTGAACAGGAAACTGCAATAATAGTACTCGAAAAATTTAATACAGATATTTTAAGAATAAAATATAAAAATGATGATGTAAAAAGTATTGTAGAATATTCTGATTTGATATGCCACTTTTTTAAGTATTTTGAAGAGGATGTTAAAGATGATATTCTGGATATTCTAAAAGTCTATGAACAATCAGAGAACATTATTTACCACAAAGTAATTGATCTGATGAGTTCGAATGTCTATGATTTTCCTCAGATACAAAATAAAATCTACCATCATTTGATTAAAAGAATTAATGATAAAAGAGATGAGGGGGTTAAAACTTTCCCAGACCCAAGAGAAAAATCTGTATCAGATTTATATAACTTAAGTAGAAAAGGATATTTTTCTGATTTTAAGATTTTAAAAGATATTGAAGAAGATATTCGAGGTCTTTATCCTGAAGTAGATTGGACCTGGTTCCATGATAGAAGTGATGATGTTATCCATCGTCTATTAGAACATAGAACTCCCAATAATATTAAAACTTATTTTTCAAAAAATGAAGAAGATAATAAATTGATTAATGAGTATATTTTAAAAGCTCTAGAAGAGGACAAACTAATATTTAAGAAATAAATTGATACAACTAAGTAAAAATTGTTAAGTTGTGACAAATTTGACCTTGAAGATACGCTGTGATTTCTCAAAGTGAGTTTTCAAAGATTTGAAAGTAAAAATGTTTAAATTTAGCGGAACACTATTCGGCACGGCACCAGATAATACATAGCTGTAGAGATTCTGCGGAACTTTTTGATAGTGACAATGAATTATCTCCTCAAAAATTCAAGAAACTGTAGTCCTAAAATTCACACAAAACTCTTCAATTTAGGTTTGTGAAAATCACTTTTTTATGGTAGAATGTAAAAGAATGTATGTCATTCGGAATAACAATAAAATGAGGTAAAAACATGGAAATCATGTCGCTTGCGATTGCTGTTTTTGCCGTCATCATTGGTTTAGTCATTGGATATGTCAGCATCTCAGCTAAGATGAAATCATCTCAGGAAGCTGCAGAGTTGATGCTTTTAAATGCTGAACAAGAAGCAACTAATTTACGTGGACAAGCTGAACGTGAAGCCGATTTACTTGTTAATGAAGCCAAGCGTGAAAGCAAGTCTCTTAAAAAAGAAGCACTATTGGAGGCCAAAGAAGAAGCCAGAAAATACCGTGAAGAAGTGGACGCTGAATTCAAATCAGAACGTCAAGAACTCAAACAAATCGAAAGTCGTTTGACAGAGAGAGCTACCAGCCTTGACCGTAAGGACGACAATTTGACGAGTAAGGAACAAACACTTGAACAAAAAGAACAAAGTATTTCTGATAGAGCGAAAAACCTTGATGCGCGTGAAGAGCAATTAGAGGAAGTCGAAAGACAAAAAGAAGCAGAACTAGAGCGTATTGGTGCTCTGTCTCAGGCAGAAGCACGAGATATTATCTTGGCTCAGACAGAGGAAAACTTGACCAAGGAGATTGCTAGCCGTATTCGCGAAGCTGAGCAAGAGGTCAAGGAACGTTCTGACAAAATGGCCAAGGATATCCTGGTTCAAGCTATGCAACGTATTGCTGGTGAATATGTAGCAGAGTCAACAAACTCAACGGTTCACCTGCCAGACGATACTATGAAGGGACGCATTATTGGTCGTGAAGGCCGTAATATTCGTACCTTTGAAAGTTTGACAGGGGTTGATGTGATTATCGACGATACACCAGAAGTGGTGACATTGTCAGGATTTGATCCGATTCGTCGTGAGATTGCCCGTATGACCATGGAAATGTTGCTTAAGGATGGTCGTATCCATCCAGCTCGTATCGAAGAGTTGGTTGAGAAAAACCGTCAAGAGATTGATAATAAGATCCGTGAATATGGTGAGGCAGCAGCCTATGAGATTGGTGCGCCAAACCTTCATCCAGACTTGATGAAGATTATGGGACGTTTGCAGTTCCGTACTTCTTATGGACAAAATGTCTTGCGTCATTCGATTGAAGTTGCTAAGTTGGCTGGTATCATGGCCAGCGAACTTGGTGAAAATGCGGCTCTTGCCCGTCGTGCTGGATTCCTTCACGATATCGGAAAAGCCATTGACCGCGAGGTTGAAGGTAGCCACGTTGAAATCGGTATGGAACTGGCTCGTAAGTACAAGGAACACCCAGTTGTGGTGAATACGATTGCTAGCCACCATGGCGATGTTGAAGCTGAGAGCGTGATTGCAGTGATCGTCGCTGCAGCAGATGCCTTGAGCGCAGCCCGTCCAGGTGCTCGTAGTGAGTCTCTTGAAAGCTACATCAAACGTCTTCATGATTTGGAAGAAATTGCTAACGGCTTTGAAGGAGTACAAAATAGCTTTGCCCTTCAAGCAGGACGTGAAATCCGCATCATGGTCAATCCAGGACAAATCAAGGACGACAAAGTCACAATCTTGGCTCACAAAGTTCGTGAGAAAATTGAAAACAATCTCGATTACCCAGGAAATATCAAGGTAACCGTGATTCGTGAGCTTCGTGCAGTAGATTATGCTAAATAAATAAGAAAGAGCAGTTGAAAAATTACTGCTTTTTTGTTACACTAGATAGAAAGACTGTAAAGGATAATCTGGCTTTTTGCATTATTCTAGAGAAATGTTATTTCACAGACTGACTAAAAGGAGACACAATGGCAGACCGAGGCTTACTAATCGTTTTTTCTGGTCCTTCAGGGGTTGGAAAAGGAACGGTTAGAAGAGAGATTTTTGAGAGTTCTGAAAACCAATTTCAATACTCTGTATCGATGACGACACGCGCACAACGTCCCGGAGAAGTGGACGGTGTTGACTATTTCTTCCGTACTCGCGAAGAGTTTGAAGAGCTGATTCGTCAAGGACAGATGTTGGAATACGCAGAATATGTCGGCAACTACTATGGAACTCCTCTGACCTATGTCAATGAAACTTTGGACAAGGGAATCGATGTTTTCCTTGAAATTGAGGTTCAAGGTGCTCTTCAGGTTAAGAAAAAAGTTCCAGATGCTGTCTTTATCTTCCTGACACCACCAGATTTGGATGAATTGCAAGATCGTTTGGTAGGTCGTGGAACAGACAGTGCAGAAGTGATTGCCCAACGAATCGAAAAAGCCAAGGAAGAAATTGCTCTTATGCGTGAGTATGATTATGCGATTGTCAACGATCAGGTGCCCCTAGCTGCTGAGCGTGTCAAACGTGTGATCGAAGCAGAGCACTTCCGTGTGGATCGTGTCATTGGTCACTATCAGGAGATGTTACCGAAATCTCCAACTACCCGATAAAATTTAGAAAATAGGTACAAGCAAATGATGTTAAAACCCTCTATTGATACCTTGCTCGACAAGGTTCCATCAAAATATTCACTCGTAATCTTGGAAGCAAAACGTGCCCACGAATTGGAAGCAGGTGCGCCAGCAACTCAAGGTTTCAAGTCTGAAAAATCAACTCTTCGCGCTTTAGAAGAAATCGAATCAGGAAACGTTACAATTCACCCAGATCCAGAAGGAAAACGTGAAGCAGTGCGTCGCCGTATCGAAGAAGAAAAACGTCGCAAAGAAGAAGAAGAAAAGAAAATCAAAGAGCAAATCGCTAAAGAAAAAGAAGATGGTGAAAAAATTTAAGGTTGGGGGGACTCAATCTTATTTTTTCTATTGCAAGAATGTACTGCCAAGGAGGAGGTGAGAAGATGGCTATAGCAAGATTATTGTAGATGTGCCCTTGATGCAGACGGACCAGCCCTATAGTTATAGGATTCCGGAGGAATTTGAGGGAATGCTGGAAGTTGGGATGCGGGTCCATGTACCTTTTGGTAAGGGTAATCGCCTGATTCAAGGGATTGTTCTTGGTTTGGATTCTCAATCAGATGAGGAAGAGATGGAGCAAGATTTAAAAGATATTGCTGAGGTGCTGGATTTTTCTCCTGTTCTCACGCAAGAACAACTCTGGCTAGCTGAAGAGCTCCGTAAGTCCGTCTTCTCCTACAAAATCTCTATCCTCAAGGCTATGTTACCAGGGTTTCTGAACTCTAGCTATGATAAAATTCTCTATCCTAAGGCAGGTCTGAGTCAGGAAGACCGAGAGCGCTTGTTTGGTTCAGAAGATTCGCTTGCCTTTTCTTCTCTGGATTTAGCTAAGCAAGCTGAAATGATGCGTTTGACTAGAAAAGGCCTGCTTGGTCTAGAATATCAGGCGATTGATCAAAAGAAGGTCAAGACCCAGTCTTGGTATGAGGTGAATCTTGCTCGATTAGAAGGTGTCGAGATTTCTGCACGCGCCAAGAAAAAGTTGGAATTGAGAGATTATTTGCTGTCTCATCCAGAGAGTGCTTCCTTGGCTAGTTTGTTAGAGTCCTACTCGCGGGAGCAAGTAAACTTCTTTGTAGAACAAGGTGCTGTTTCCATAGTACAAAAGGAAGTTCAACGCTCGGCTGCTTATTTTGAAGGCATTGAGGCAAGTCAGCCTTTGGAGTTGAATCCAGAGCAAAGACAGGCGCGTGATGCGGTTGTCAGTGCGATTGGCAGTCATCAGCCTCCTTTCCTCCTTCAAGGGATTACAGGAAGTGGGAAGACCGAGGTTTACTTGCAGATTATCCAAGGGGCCTTGGACAAGGGCAAGACAGCTATTTTGCTGGTGCCTGAGATTTCCTTGACTCCACAGATGACGGAGCGTTTTATTGCCCGTTTTGGTGAGAAAGTGGCCATCCTTCACTCAGGCCTGTCCAATGGTGAAAAGTACGACGAATGGCGCAAGGTGGAACGAGGAGATGCTCAAGTTGTTGTGGGTGCCAGATCTGCCATCTTTGCTCCGCTGAAAAATCTAGGTGTCATGATTATCGATGAAGAGCATGAAGCAACTTATAAGCAGGATAGTAATCCTCGTTACCATGCCAGAGAAGTGGCTATTTTACGGGCCCAGTATAATCAAGCGGCTCTGGTGCTTGGGTCTGCAACGCCGAGCTTAGAGAGCCGGGCGCGTGCTGGCAAAGGTGTCTATCAACACTTACGTCTAACCCAACGTGCCAATCCTTTGGCTAGGATCCCTGAGGTTCAAGTGATTGACTTTCGAGACTATATCGGACAGAATGAGACATCAAACTTTACACCTCCTTTGCTAGAAGCCATCCAAGACCGTCTGGCTAAAAAAGAGCAGGTGGTTCTCATGCTCAATCGTCGTGGTTATTCTAGCTTTGTCATGTGTCGGGAGTGTGGGATGGTGGATACTTGTCCTAACTGTGACATTTCCTTGACCTTGCACATGGATACCAAGACCATGAACTGCCATTATTGTGGCTTTTCGAAGGATATTCCTCAGGTCTGTCCTAACTGTAAGAGTCGCAGTATTCGTTATTATGGGACAGGAACTCAGAAGGCTTATGACGAGCTAGCAGAACTCTTTCCGCAAGCTCGTATTTTGCGGATGGATGTGGACACGACTCGTAAGAAAGGTAGTCACCAAGCTCTTCTTGACCAGTTTGGACGAGGAGAAGCGGATATTTTACTGGGTACTCAGATGATTGCTAAGGGATTGGATTTTCCAAATGTGACTTTAGTCGGAGTTCTAAATGCGGATACGGCCTTGAATCTGCCTGATTTCCGTTCTTCTGAGAGAACCTTCCAGCTCTTGACTCAGGTGGCAGGTCGAGCAGGTCGGGCTGAAAAAGCAGGTCAGGTCTTGATACAGTCCTACAATCCGCAGCACTATGCTATTCGATTTGCCAAGGATCAGGACTACGAAGGTTTTTATGCCTATGAAATGGGTATCAGACGACAACTAGGTTATCCGCCTTACTATTTCACCATTGGCATTACCCTTTCTCACAAGAAGGAAGAAGAGGTGGTCAAACGTGCTTATGAAGTCATGAACATTTTGCGGTCAGGCTTGTCAGATACCAGTAATATTCTTGGTCCAACGCCCAAGCCCATTGCTCGTACCCACAACCTCTATCATTACCAGATTTTGATTAAATACCGTTTAGAAGATGAGCTAGGGCCGACTCTAAATCAGGTTCTGGCCTTGACTCAAGAACGGGAAAATAGTGAGCTCCAGTCTCAGCATTGACCATGAGCCACAGCAATTTTTATAAGAAGGAGAAGATATGACAAAATTAATCTTTATGGGGACCCCCGACTTTTCAGCAACAGTCTTAAAAGGACTTTTGACAGATGACCGTTATGAAATTCTAGCCGTTGTGACCCAGCCAGACCGTGCTGTCGGACGTAAAAAAGTGATCCAAGAAACACCAGTTAAACAAGCTGCCAAAGAGGCAGGACTTCCTATCTATCAACCTGAAAAACTATCTGGAAGTCCAGAGATGGAAACTATTATGCAGCTAGGAGCAGATGGAATTGTGACTGCTGCTTTTGGGCAGTTTCTCCCAAGTAAACTCCTTGATAGCATGGACTTTGCGGTCAATGTTCACGCGTCACTCCTTCCTAAACACCGTGGTGGAGCGCCTATCCACTATGCCTTGATTCAAGGGGATGAGGAAGCTGGTGTGACCATTATGGAAATGGTTAAGGAAATGGATGCAGGGGATATGATTTCTCGTCGTAGTATTCCGATTACGGATGAGGACAATGTCGGCACCTTGTTTGAGAAATTGGCGCTAGTTGGTCGCGATTTGCTTTTAGACACTCTGCCGGCCTATATTGCTGGCGATATCAAACCTGAACCGCAGGATCCAAGTCAGGTTACCTTCTCGCCAAATATCAAACCCGAGGAAGAAAAGTTGGATTGGACTAAAAGCAATCGTCAACTCTTTAACCAAATCCGTGGAATGAATCCTTGGCCTGTTGCCCATACTTTCCTTAAGGGCGACCGCTTTAAGATTTATGAAGCTCTAGCTGTAGAAGATCAGGGAAATCCAGGTGAGATTCTCTCTATCGGCAAGAAAGAATTGATTGTTGCAACGGCAGAGGGAGCTCTATCCCTCAAGCAAGTGCAGCCAGCTGGTAAACCTAAGATGGACATTGCTTCCTTCCTCAATGGAGTTGGACGCACATTGACAGTAGGAGAACGATTTGGTGACTAAAGTAGAAACGGCTAGAAGTTTAGCCCTAGAAGTATTAGAGGATGTTTTTATCAATCAAGCATACTCAAATATCGCCTTAAATAAGCATCTCAAGGGAAGTCAACTTTCAGCAACAGACAAGGGCTTGGTGACAGAGATTGTCTATGGAACGGTGGCCCGTAAACTGACTCTGGAATGGTATCTGTCCCACTTTATCGAAGACAGAGACCAGTTAGACAGCTGGCTCTATGTCCTACTTCTCATGAGCGCCTACCAGCTCCGCTATTTGAACAAGATTCCAGACCATGCTGTGGTCAATGAAGCAGTAGAATTGGCCAAAGTCCGTAAAAAAGGCAGTGAAAAATTGGTCAACGCTGTCCTTCGCCGTATCTTGCGTGAAGGCTGGCCAGATATTGCTAGCATCAAGCGAAAAAACAAGCGTGATTCCATTGCCTATTCTCTCCCAGTTTGGCTAGTTGCCAAACTCAAAGAAGAGTACGGCGAAGAGCGAGCGCAAGCTATCTTTGAAAGTCTCTTGGTGCGTAACAAGGCCAGCATTCGTGTAACAGATCTAGGACGAAAAGAGGAAATTCAAGCTTTGTTGGAGGCCAGTGACTCATCCTTGTCTCCTTCTGGTCTTGTTAAGGAGCAGGGGCATTTTGCAGGTCATGATTTGTTTTCAGAGGGTGCCATTACCATCCAGGACGAGTCCAGTCAGCTGGTTGCTCCCGCTCTTGATTTACAAGGTGATGAGCAGGTTCTAGATGCCTGTGCGGCTCCAGGTGGGAAAACAGCCCATATAGCCTCTTATCTTACGACAGGTCAAGTTACTGCTTTGGACTTGTACGACCACAAGTTGAACTTAATCCAAGAAAATGCCCAACGTCTGGGAGTTGCAGATCGGGTTCAAACGCAAAAATTAGATGCCAGAAAGGTGCATGAGTTTTTTGGTCAGAATTCATTTGATAAGATTTTGGTGGATGCTCCCTGTTCAGGAATTGGTCTTCTACGCCGAAAACCAGACATCAAATACAATAAAGAAACGGCAGATTTCGCGTCCTTGCAGGAAATTCAGCTAGAAATATTAGGTAGTGTTTGTCAAACACTACGCAAAGGTGGTATAATAACTTATAGTACCTGTACTATTGTCTCAGAGGAGAACTTTCAAGTCGTACAGGCATTTTTAGAAAGTCATCCTGAATTTGAGCAGGTAACACTAGAACATGAATGTAAGGATATCATGAAAGATGGCTGTATCCTCATCACACCTGAATTGTATGGAAGTGATGGATTCTTCATCAGTCAATTTCGCAAGATATCGGATTAGGAAGGAACTAACACATGGAAATTTCATTATTAACAGATGTTGGTCAGAAACGAACAAATAACCAAGACTATGCCAACCACTATGTCAATAGAGCTGGACGTACCATGATTATCCTAGCTGATGGTATGGGAGGTCATCGCGCAGGGAATATCGCTAGTGAGATGGCGGTAACAGACCTGGGTGTAGCTTGGGTTGATACACAAATCGATACGGTTAATGAAGTGCGTGAATGGTTTGCTAACAACCTTGAGATTGAAAATCAAAGGATTAACCAATTGGGACAAAATGAAGCCTATAAAGGAATGGGAACAACCCTTGAGGCTGTAGCCATTATTGATAATCAGGCTATCTATGCCCACATTGGGGATTCTCGTATCGGTTTGATTCGTGGAGAAGAATACCACCAGTTAACGAGCGACCATTCTTTGGTCAATGAATTGCTTAAGGCAGGTCAATTGACGCCAGAAGAAGCTGCTAGCCATCCACAGAAAAATATTATTACTCAATCTATTGGTCAAAAAGATGAAATTCAGCCTGATTTTGGAATAATCACCCTTGAGCCTGGGGACTATCTCTTACTCAATAGTGATGGCTTGACAAATATGATTTCAGGAAGTGAGATTTCTGATATTGTAACCAGCGATATTTCTTTGGAAGATAAGGCAGCAACCTTGATCCGTTTTGCCAACAATGCAGGTGGTTTAGATAACATCACAGTTGCCCTTATTGCTGTTAATGAGGAGGAAACAGAATGATCCAAATCGGCAAGATTTTTGCCGGGCGGTATCGGATTCTCAAACAGATTGGCCGAGGAGGCATGGCAGATGTTTACTTGGCTAAAGATTTGATTCTAGACGGGGAAGAAGTGGCGGTAAAGGTCCTGAGGACCAACTACCAGACAGACCCGATTGCTGTGGCTCGTTTTCAGCGGGAAGCGAGAGCCATGGCAGATTTGGACCATCCTCATATCGTTCGGATTACAGATATCGGTGAAGAAGAGGGACAACAGTATCTCGCAATGGAATATGTTGCTGGGTTAGACCTCAAACGCTATATCAAGGAACATCACCCTCTTTCAAATGAAGAAGCGATTCGAATCATGGGACAAATCCTTCTGGCTATGCGCTTAGCCCATACTCGAGGGATTGTTCACAGGGATTTGAAACCGCAAAATATCCTTTTGACCCCAGATGGGACTGCCAAAGTTACAGACTTTGGGATTGCAGTAGCCTTTGCAGAGACAAGTCTGACTCAGACCAACTCAATGCTAGGTTCCGTTCATTATTTGTCTCCAGAGCAGGCGCGTGGTTCTAAAGCAACTGTGCAGAGTGATATCTATGCCATGGGGATTATTTTCTATGAGATGCTGACAGGTCATATTCCTTACGATGGGGATAGCGCAGTGACCATCGCCCTCCAGCATTTCCAGAAACCATTGCCATCGGTTATAGCTGAAAATCCATCTGTGCCTCAGGCTTTAGAAAATGTTGTTATTAAGGCAACTGCCAAGAAATTGACAGATCGCTACAAATCAGTCGCTGAAATGTATGTGGATTTGTCGAGTAGTTTGTCTAATAATCGTCGTAATGAACCAAAGCTAGTCTTTGACGATGCAACTAAGGCAGATACTAAAACTCTTCCTAAAGTTCCACAAAGTACTCTGACTTCTATTCCTAAAGCTCCGGTACAAGAGGGAAGACCTCAGCCTAAGCCCCAGTCTCATCAGACAGAAAAACCAGTACCTAGTCCAAAGCCAACCAAACGGCGTCGCATGAAAGCACGTTATCCAATTTTATTTGCGACCTTCTTGTTGGTTGTGGCATCCTTGGTATGGATTTTATCTAGAACGCCCGCTACCGTTGCTATTCCAAATGTGGCAGGTCAGACGGTTGCAGAAGCTAAAGAAGCTCTTAAAAAAGCTAATTTTGAAGCAGGCGAAGAAAAATCAGAAGCTAGTGATACAGTAGCAGAAGGACGTGTCATTCGAACGGATCCTGAAGCGGGTAGTAGCCGAAAAGAAGGAACGAAAATCAATTTGGTTGTCTCATCAGGTAAGCAATCCTTCCAATTGAGCAATTACGTCGGACGCAAGTATACGGATGTCGTAGCTGAACTCAAGGAGAAAAAGGTGCCAGAAAATCTAATCCAGATGGAAGAGGAAGTATCCAGCGAAATCGAACCTGGAACCGTCCTCAGACAGACTCCTGCTTCGGGTTCGACATATGATCTCTCAAAAGCTACTACGATCACCTTAACAGTTGCTAAGAAGGGTATGCCTAATTACATCGGTTCAAGTTTCGAATTTACTAAGACTAATCTGATTAGGATTGTCGGAGTAAATGAGGCTAATATTGAGGTTGTCGAGGTTTCGACAGCTCCTGAAGGAACAGTAGAGGGCACGGTTGTAGATCAAACACCAAAAGCTGGAGAAAAGGTTGACCCTACTTACACACGTATCAAAATCTCAGTTTATAGACCGAAAACACCGCCGTCAACTTCATCCTCTAATCCTACTCAACGTGGAAACCAAGGTTCTACAACAACACCAAATCAAGGGAACCAACAAGGTAGTCAGCGAGGTAATCAACAAGGTAATCAACAAGGTAATCAACAAGGTAATCAACAAGGGAATAATCCTCCAACGAATCAACCAAATAGTGAAGGAAACCACGAAACTCCTTGATAATAAGCCGATCTTTGTCATGATATTATGACAAAGATTTTTTTAAATTGAATTTTTGTGATAGAATAGAGAAAGTAACTAAAAGGGGGAACGCATGGAAGAATCAAGAGAATTAAATGCCGTCATCGATGTGATTATGTTAGCTGGAACCACTCTTCTCAAAAGTGGCTCAGAGATTCATCGTGTAGAAGATACCATGATCCGCATTGCGCATTCGCAGGGGATTGTGGATTGCAATGTTCTTGCCATGCCTGCCGCTATCTTTTTCTCCATTGAAAATACCAATATTTCGCGAATGAAACGCGTGACTTCCTCTTCTTATAATATTGAAAAAGTCTGTGATGTGAACCAGATTTCTCGTCAGCTGGTAGGGGGGCAAATTGATTTAGAGACAGCCTTCAAGCAATTGACGGCCTTGCAAACCCAGCCCCTTCCTTATACTAAGTTGCAGGTAACTTTGGCTGCGACCTTTAGTGCTCCTTTCTTTTCAATTATGTTTAGTGGAAATATCTACGACGCACTTGGGGCAGGAGTGGCTACCTTATTTGGTTTTGCCTTTTCCCTCTATGTGGAGAAGTTTATCCGAATTCCCTTTGTGACAGCCTTTGCTGGAGCTTTTGTATTTGGGATGATAGCCCAGTTTTGGGCTCGCTACACAGGCTTTCCCTCAACGGCAGATTTGATTATAGCTGGTGCGGTCATGCCTTTTGTACCAGGAATTGCCTTGACCAATGCGGTTCGGGATATTATGACCAACCACATAAACTCTGGTATGAGTAAGATGTTTGAATCCCTGCTCATTACCCTTGCTTTAGGGGCGGGAACTTCTGTCGCCTTGGTATTGATGAACTAATATGACACTAACAACCTTTTTATTACAAGCAGTAGCAAGTCTTCTTGCTATTATCACTTTTTTAATTGTACTCAATGTTCAACGGTCTATGCTCTTACCAGGAGGAATTTTGGGCATGGCCGTCTGGCTAATTTATCTCTTGCTCAAGGAACCGACCAATGTTATTGTGGCTACTTTTATTGCAGCCATTATCGGTTCTTGTGTCAGCCAGATTTTAAGTATTCTTTATAAGACACCTGCTGTGGTCTTTATCTTGGCCATCTTGGCACCTCTGGTTCCGGGTTATCTCTCCTATCGGACAACTGCCTTTTTTGTGACGGGAGATTACAGTCATGCCATTGCTAGTGCAACCTTGGTTGTCATGTTGGCTTTGGTGATTTCTATTGGAATGGCTAGCGGAACAGTAATTCTCAGACTTTATTCTCACTTACGAAAACAGTATAATGGTTAGAATAATAAGCGACTTGATTTGGTGAATCAAGTCTTTTTTCTCTCTTTTGCTGCCATTTGTGATAAAATAGTATAGAACGATTTTTTACAATGAATGATAAAACAGAGGTAAATATGACAATCGGTATTGATAAGATTGGTTTTGCGACCAGTCAATATGTCTTGAAATTACAAGACTTAGCAGAAGCGAGGGGAATTGACCCTGAAAAATTAAGTAAAGGACTCTTACTCAAGGAATTGAGTATTGCGCCTCTAACTGAGGATATCGTGACCTTGGCAGCCAGTGCTAGTGACTCTATTTTAACTGAGCAAGAAAGAGCAGAAATTGATATGGTCATTGTGGCTACTGAGTCAGGAATTGACCAGAGTAAAGCTGCGGCCGTCTTTGTGCATGGTTTGCTGGGCATCCAGCCCTTTGCTCGTAGTTTCGAGATTAAAGAAGCTTGCTATGGAGCGACAGCGGCCCTTCATTATGCCAAATTGCATGTGGAAAATTCTCCAGAGTCCAAAGTTTTAGTTATTGCCAGTGATATTGCCAAATATGGTATTGAAACACCTGGAGAACCCACTCAGGGTGCTGGAAGTGTGGCCATGTTGATTACACAGAATCCACGCATTATGGCCTTTAATAACGACAATGTGGCTCAGACTCGTGACATCATGGATTTCTGGCGTCCAAATTACTCAACAACCCCTTATGTAAATGGTGTTTATTCTACC
Source organism: Streptococcus mitis 13/39 (assembly GCA_000385835.1). GTDB lineage: Bacteria > Bacillota > Bacilli > Lactobacillales > Streptococcaceae > Streptococcus > Streptococcus mitis_AI. The sequence goes on from AQTU01000007.1 coordinate 50,779, forward strand.
CAACAATACTTGGATAGTTTGAAAACGACTTGGCTTGAATACCAAAAACGCTACCAGCTTACCTTAGATGATTTTGCGGCTGTTTGTTTCCACTTGCCTTATCCTAAATTGGCGCTAAAAGGTTTGAAAAAAATCATGGATAAGAGCCTGTCTCAAGAGAAGAAAGACCTCTTGCAAAAGCATTTTGACCAGTCTATTCTCTACAGTCAAAAGGTGGGGAATATCTATACAGGTTCCCTCTTCCTCGGACTCTTGTCTCTCTTGGAAAATACAGATAGCTTGAAGGCTGGGGATAAAATTGCCCTTTATAGTTACGGAAGTGGGGCTGTAGCTGAGTTCTTTAGTGGTGAATTGGTTGAAGGATATGAAGCTTATCTGGATAAAGACCGTTTGAACAAGCTCAACCAACGAACTGCCCTGTCTGTTGCAGACTATGAAAAAGTCTTCTTTGAAGAAGTAGACTTAGATGAAACAAATTCTGCCCAGTTTGCTGGCTATGAAAATCAAGATTTTGCCTTGGTTGAAATTGTTGACCACCAACGCCGTTATAGCAAGGTTGAAAAATAATGAAGATAAGTTGGAATGGATTTTCTAAAAAATCATACCAAGAGCGCCTCGAGCTTTTAAAAGCTCAGGCGCTCCTTAGTCCTGAGAGACAAGAGAGTTTGGAGCAGGATGAACAGATAAGTGTGACTGTGGCTGACCAGCTGAGTGAGAATGTAGTGGGAACTTTTTCTCTGCCTTATTCGTTGGTCCCAGAGGTTCTCGTTAACGGTCAGGAATACACAGTTCCCTATGTGACAGAAGAACCGTCCGTGGTTGCTGCGGCCAGCTATGCCAGCAAAATCATCAAGCGAGCAGGTGGCTTTACTGCTCAAGTCCATCAGCGTCAGATGATTGGACAGGTCGCCCTTTATCAAGTTTCTAATCCTGAACAAGCGCAAGAGAAGATTGCTAGTAAGAAAGAGGAACTCTTAGAACTTGCCAATCAAGCCTATCCTTCTATCGTTAAACGTGGAGGTGGGGCGCGTGATTTGCATGTAGAGCAGATAAAAGGCGAAACAGACTTTCTCGTTGTTTATCTTCATGTCGATACCCAGGAAGCCATGGGAGCCAATATGCTCAACACCATGCTAGAGGCCTTGAAACCAGTCTTAGAAGAACTCAGCCAGGGGCAGAGTCTCATGGGAATCCTATCTAATTTTGCGACCGATTCTCTGGTGACGGCAAGTTGCCACATCGCCTTTCGCTACTTGAGTCGTCAAAAGGAGCAAGGACGAGAGATTGCGGAGAAAATAGCTTTGGCTAGTCAGTTTGCGCAGGGTGATCCTTATCGAGCTGCTACTCATAATAAAGGGATTTTTAATGGTATTGATGCCATTTTGATTGCCACTGGTAATGACTGGCGTGCCATCGAAGCCGGGGCCCATGCCTTTGCCAGTCGAGATGGATATTACCAAGGTCTTAGCTCTTGGCGTCTAGACTTGGAGACAGAAGAATTGGTTGGTCAAATGACTCTTCCTATGCCTGTAGCAACCAAGGGTGGCTCTATTGGTCTCAACCCTCGTGTAGCCCTCAGTCATGAACTACTGGGAAATCCTTCTGCTAAAGAATTAGCTCAGCTTATCGTGTCTATCGGGCTTGCCCAAAACTTTGCGGCCCTCAAAGCCTTGGTGAGTACAGGGATTCAGCAAGGCCACATGAAATTGCAGGCTAAATCCTTAGCTCTCCTAGCAGGAGCCAGTGAATCCGAGGTAGCTCCCCTAGTCGAGCGCCTCATTGCAGATAAAACCTTTAACCTAGAGACAGCCCAGCGCTATCTAGAAAACTTAAGATTATAAAAAACTCAGACGAATTCGTCTGAGTTTTTTGTACTTAAATACTTTTTCCTGGTAATAGTGTGACTGGTAAGAAGTAACCAGTTGTCGCGACCTCTTTGCCTTCAATCTTCTGCAAAAGGAGATCGACAGTGAGTTGGGCAATCTCTTTCATAGGTTGCTTAATCGTTGTCAGGTGAGGGTAGTAGTTTTCGATAAAGTAAGTCCCATCATAGCCGATGACCTTGAGCTCTTCTGGTACAGAAATTCCCAGTTCCTGAGCAATTTTAATGACTAGAATAGCGGTCAAATCATCCGAAGCAAAGATGGCATCTGGTCTTTGTCGAGTTAAGATATTCTTGATTTCCATTTCTTTTCTGACTGGAGAAAAGTCACTGGAAACATTGATAATAGGAGCTTTTGGGAGTACAGAAGCAAAACCAGCATGGCGCAGTCCAGTTGGCGAATTGGAATTGTCATTCCCTGTAATCATGATGATAGACTGGGCGCCTGTCTTAACCAAGGTTTGGGCAGCGAGTACCCCACCAGCATAGTTGTCAGAAGAGACGACAGGAATATCTGGAGACAGGTTTCTGTCAAAGGAAATAATCGGTGCCGTCACACGATTGTAGTCTTCAATTCCCAAGTTGTGACTGCCAGAAATGATGCCGTCCACCTGATTAGCTTCCAACATTTCGATATATTCGCGTTCCTTCTCAGAATCGTGTTCGCTGTTGCAGATGATGGCCTTGTAACCATTCTTGAAGAGTTGGTGTTCCAACTTATCAATCAATTCTGCGTAGAAAACATTGGAAAGATTTGGGAAAATCAAGCCAATTAACTTAGCTGATTTTCCTTGCAGGCTACGAGCTAGGTTGTTGGGTTTATAGCCCAATTCCCGCATGGCTTCATTGACTTTTTGGATAGTTTTCTCAGATAGATAACCTTTTTTATTGATAACCCGAGAAACGGTAGTAGGGCTGACGCCTGCAAGTTTGGCGACATCAGTTAGTTTTGCGACCATAATCTAATTCATAGTAAGTTCCAGTTGGGTTTCCAGATTTAATCAGGATACCATTTTGGTCTGCATGTGGGAAGACACGACCAGAAAATACTTTTTCTCCTTTGTTGATGAAAATTTCAAAGACAGAGTTATCGATGAAAATTGTGGCAGTAGTGGCCTGATTATCGATTGGGCAAGAACGAGTCGTACCAAATTCTTGGGCGTACTGTTCACCAGCTTGGCTACGATCCACTGTCACTTGACCATTTACAAGGTCAAAGTTGATGGAAAGTCCCTTGCCTTCTTTATCAGCAAGTAAGACAATCTCGCTCTGACTATTGGCTTCTAAGTTGAGTTCGAGTTCGTACGTGTTCTTGGTTTGAGCACGATTTGAGAAGGCCTCTTCAGAAGCACGAAGGTCCTTGATAGCTGCGACAGGGTACTGGTAGAGTTTGCCGTCTTTGATAGTGAGTTCCTTGACCAAAGAGAAGGTTCCTTGGTGGTCAAAACGGTCAGATGGATATGAAACATCAGGTAAACCAAGCCAGCTGACTGCTAGAGCACGTCCGTCAGGAGCGTTGAAGGCTTGAGTTGCATAGGCTTCGAAACCATAGTCCATGTTTTGAAGTTGAGATATATCTACCATTTTGGCATTTTCAGGGTCAAAGGAAGCCCCGATTTTATACATATTTGGATAGATATTATCGTAGTCTAGAACTTTCTTATCCAATCCTTGTGGACAGTAGAGGAGAACAGGTTGCTCCCCTACAAAGACCAGATTTGGGCATTCCATCATGTAGCAGTACGGTCGTTAGAAAAGTCAAGATCGCCAACCTCTTGCCAGTTTGTGTAGTCGTTATCGACAGCCTTGTAGAGACGGACGAAGCCTTTTTTCTCCAAATCCTGACCACCGACGATAGCATAATATCGACCCTTGAAGTTAAAAATTTGTGGGTCGCGGAAGTGATCAGTAGAATCAGTTGGCTGGTCAATCAAGATCTTATCAATCTTTGTAATCTTGCCATCCTTATCCATCAAAGCTCCAATCTGGTATGGGTGACGGATCCAGTTTTCATCGCGGACATTTCCTGTATAAAATAGGAACAAGTTATCGCCAAACTGCATGGCAGAACCAGAGTAGGCACCGTGGCTATCTAATGGAGTATCAGGCAAAACTTTGACTCCAGTTTCTCTAAAGTGAACCAAGTCATCACTTTCCAATTGCACCCAAGATTTTAAACCATGGGCGGCACCAAAAGGAAAGTTCTGATAAAAAACAATCCACTTTCCATCAAAGTAAGAAAAGCCATTTGGGTCGTTGAGAAGTCCTGTTTTTGGCTCAACATGGTAATGAGTATGCCATGGAGATTGTGCCATATTTTCCTTAATATTTTGAATTTCTTCTTGCGTCCAATCTTGATAAAGTCTGTAACGACGCTCAGTAGTCCATTCCATTCTTTCATTCCTCCAAAAATCTTATCATTTTTAATAGTAACCGTTTTCGGGAAAAAAAGCAAGTCTTTTATGTTAAAAAAGAGAAAAAACTGTCAAACGTTTATCATAAAACAAATGCAGGAAATCAATCAAATTTTCAAGAAAATATGAAAGATAATGAAACAAAACCCATTTAACCAAGATTTTAAACTTGCTTTTTTAAGGAATACCTGATAAAAAAGTCAAAATCAATCAATCTAAGGAGTGCCCACTAAGTGGATAGAATATTTTTTCTGCAAAACGCTTGACATATTTTTAAAACATGATAAAATAATAGTCGTAGGGCGAATAAAATCGCTTTCAAACAGTTTACAAAATTTTATATAAGGAGATTTTTGCAAATGAACAATCAGGAAATTGCAAAAAAGTCATCGATGCCTTGGGCGGACGTGAAAATGTCAACAGTGTTGCCCACTGTGCGACTCGTCTTCGTGTCATGGTCAAAGATGAAGGAAAAATCAATAAAGAAGTGATTGAGAACTTGGAAAAAGTTCAAGGTGCTTTCTTTAACTCAGGTCAATACCAAATCATCTTTGGTACAGGTACAGTTAACAAAATGTACGATGAAGTTGTTGCACTTGGTTTGCCAACATCATCTAAAGATGACATGAAAGCAGAAGCTGCTAAACAAGGGAACTGGTTCCAACGTGCTATCCGTACTTTCGGTGATGTTTTCGTTCCAATCATCCCAGTTATCGTAGCAACAGGTCTTTTCATGGGTGTGCGTGGTCTCTTGACTGCTCTTGGAATGACACTTCCAGCTGACGTGACAACTTACACTCAAATCTTGACAGATACAGCCTTCATCATCTTGCCAGGTTTGGTTGTGTGGTCAACCTTCCGTGTATTCGGTGGAAATCCAGCCGTTGGTATCGTTCTTGGTATGATGCTTGTTTCTGGCTCACTTCCAAACGCTTGGGCGGTCGCTTCAGGTGGTGAAGTAACAGCTATGAACTTCTTTGGATTCATCCCTGTTGTTGGTTTGCAAGGTTCCGTTCTTCCAGCCTTCATCATAGGGGTTGTCGGAGCTAAATTTGAAAAAGCTGTCCGCAAGGTTGTTCCAGATGTGATTGACCTCTTGGTAACACCATTCGTGACACTTTTGGTTATGTCTATCCTTGGACTCTTTGTCATCGGACCAGTCTTCCACGTTGTTGAAAACTACATCCTTATCGCTACAAAAGCGATCCTTAACATGCCATTTGGTCTTGGTGGTTTCTTGATTGGTGGGGTTCACCAATTGATCGTCGTGTCAGGTGTGCACCACATCTTCAACTTGCTTGAAGTTCAATTGCTTGCTGCTGACCATGCTAACCCATTCAACGCTATCATCACAGCTGCTATGACAGCTCAGGGTGCTGCGACTGTTGCGGTTGGTGTTAAAACTAAAAATCCAAAACTAAAAACACTTGCTTTCCCAGCTGCTCTTTCTGCCTTCCTAGGTATTACAGAGCCTGCTATCTTCGGGGTGAACTTGCGCTTCCGTAAACCATTCTTCCTTTCATTGATTGCTGGTGCGATCGGTGGTGGATTGGCTTCAATCCTTGGACTTGCTGGTACTGGTAATGGTATCACCATCATCCCTGGTACAATGCTTTACATCGGTAACGGACAACTTGCTCAATACCTTCTTATGGTAGCTGTATCATTCGTTCTTGGTTTCGCTCTTACTTATATGTTTGGTTATGAGGATGAAAAAGAAGTTGCTACTGAAGTAGAGACAGAACGTTTGGTCCAAGAAGAAACAACTGGTAATATTCCAGCAACTCTTCAAAATGAAACACTTGTAACTCCTATCGTTGGTGACGTTGTAGCTCTTGCTGATGTCAATGACCCAGTCTTCTCAAGCGGAGCTATGGGACAAGGTATCGCTGTGAAACCAAGTCAAGGTGTGGTATATGCACCAGCTGATGCTGAAGTTTCAATTGCCTTTCCAACAGGACACGCTTTTGGTTTGAAAACAACTGATGGTGCTGAAGTTTTGATCCACGTTGGTATTGATACTGTATCTATGGATGGTGACGGTTTTGAAGCAAAAGTTGCTCAAGGTGACAAGGTTAAAGCGGGCGATGTTCTTGGAACATTTGACTCAAACAAAATCGCTGCAGCTGGACTTGATGATACAACAATGGTTATCGTTACAAATACAGCTGACTACGCTTCAGTAGCTCCAGTCGCAACAGGTTCAGTTGCGAAGGGGGATGCTGTGATCGAAGTGAAAATCTAATACTCTTCGAAAATCAAATTCAAACCATGTCAGCTTCGCCTTGCCGTAGATATATGTAACTGACTTCGTCAGTCTTATCTACAACCTCAAAGCATTGCTTTGAGCAACCTTCGGCTAGCTTCCTAGTTTGCTCTTTGATTTTCATTGAGTACAATATTCCCTCTCACAATGAAAACGAACAAATGACATGTTTGTTCGTTTTTGCTTGAATGGTAAGATTTACAGAGGAAAATCTAAAAAATAGAGAAATTTAGGCTTTCGAAATATGCTATAATAAAGAAAATAAAAACAAGAGGTTTATCATGACAAAATTATATGGAAGCTTGGAAGCGGGCGGTACAAAGTTTGTCTGTGCTGTCGGTGATGAAAACTTTAACGTTGTAGAAAAAACACAATTTCCAACAACAACTCCAATCGAAACAATCGATAAAACCATCGAGTTCTTCTCAAAATTCGACAACCTTGCTGGTCTTGCAGTTGGTTCATTTGGTCCGATTGATATTGATAAAAACTCAAAAACTTATGGCTTTATCACAACGACTCCAAAACCAAACTGGGCAAATGTGGACTTGCTTGGTGCCCTTCGTCGCGCCCTAAACGTGCCAATGTACTTCACTACAGACGTAAACAGCTCTGCTTATGGTGAAGTGGTTGCCCGTAACAATGCTGGTGGTCGTATCGAAAACTTGGTTTACTACACAATCGGTACAGGTATCGGTGCAGGTGTCATCCAACGTGGTGAGTTTATCGGTGGTGTGGGTCACCCTGAAATGGGGCACTACTATGTTGCTAGACACCCAATGGATATTGAAAAAGAGTTTAAGGGTGTTTGTCCTTTCCATAAGGGATGTCTGGAAGGCTATGCAGCTGGTCCAAGTTTGGAAGCTCGTACAGGTGTTCGTGGGGAAAACATTGAACTCAACAACCCTGTTTGGGATGTCCAAGCCTACTATATCGCTCAAGCTGCGGTCAATGCGACAGTGACTTTCCGTCCAGACGTGATTGTCTTTGGTGGAGGGGTCATGGCTCAACAACACATGCTGGACCGTGTCCGTGAGAAATTTACAGCTCTTCTCAATGGCTACCTACCAGTACCAGATGTACGTGATTACATCGTGACTCCAGCAGTCGCAGGAAATGGTTCTGCTACTCTTGGAAACTTTGTCCTTGCAAAAGAAGTTTCAAAATAAAGCACAAAATCCGCTTGGGAAACCAAACGGATTTTTTACATGTCAAAGCATTTGCCAGAAAAAGTCAATAATATAGGTCAGACCGTAGGTATAAACCACGAGGGTAAAGGGCTTAGTCAGAATGATGATGGTCATATAGCGCTTGAAGCTCATCTTGGTCAGGGCAGCTAGCATACAGAGAAAGTCAGCTGGACTAATGGGCCAAATCATCATAAAAATAAAGAAACGGTCAAAACGATTGCCCTTATCCAACCAGCCGATATACTTGTCATAGGTACGCTTGCTGACGACAGACTGGACAAAGGCAGCTCCATAGAGGCGCACTAGATAAAAGATAATGGCACAGCCAATCACGATGCCGATATAGTTGTAGATAGTCCCGATGATGTGGCCATAGATAAAGACGCCAGCCACCGAGGTCAAGGCCCCAGGAATGATAGGGACGACCGTTTGTAAAATCTGTAAAAAGATAAAGAGAGGTGGCCCCCAGATACCTGCCTGCTGGATAAAGGCAGAGAGGGTTTCCTTAGACTGTAAAATCCCAGCCTGATAAGCCCAAATACAGAAAATCAAACTCCCAACTCCACCGACAATCGATGAGATATTGATAACCTGCTGTAGAAGGGGAGAAACAGCTTTCATTTGTTTATCCTGTGACATGTAAACTCCTCATAGATAGTATAACTCTACTATACCATATTTTAGAGGAGAAAGGGGGAATGAGTCTTTGATAGTAAGCGTCGATTGACTGGTTCGAACAAGAATGAGAAAAAAGTTAAAGCAGAAGAAGTAGTTGGATAAAACTAAACATGGCTGGGACAAAAAGATTTTGATTTTAGGAATTCTTTATTATAAATTTTTAAAATCGATAGATTGGGAAAAAGCGAACAAGACAGAATTCTGAGTGTCAGATAACTTATTTTGTTTGCTTTTTATATTTATGGTTAGACTTTTGTCCCAGACTCGTTTTTGGTTGATTCGTGGTATAATTTTAGTAATTATCCATAATGTAGAGGAGAAAAAATCATGGCAGATGCTATTCTAATTCTGGGCAATGGATTTGATATTGCTATGGATCGAAAAACAAAGTATACCGATTTTATTGAGTTTGAAAAACAATTATTTTCTAATCCAGATGAGGAGTTACTGGAGTTTATAAAAGCTAAAAATATTAGTATTGAGAAATACAAAGATAATTTATATTTGAAATTTATTAATGGAAACGAAGAAACACTCGGGAAAAATTGGTCGAATATTGAACTCATGATTTCGCAACTAGCAGATGCAATAATGTATTTTAAAGAAAACAGTAGCTTGCTATACTCTAATCAATTTAATAGACCGCTAGCACGTATTATAGAGCAACATAAGATTGATTGGCGTATGAGTGCTAATTACAGTTCAAAATCATATATTGCAGATACTTTCCTCTCCCTATTCGATGAAAAAGGCTGGAGTTTTTTAGAAAGAGAAGTTGCATTGGATGAATTAAATAACGAATTTATCAGGCAACTTGATTTATTAATTGAACTGCTAGAAATCTATCTGTCTTATTTGGACTACCTTGATTTTGATATTCAAAGGATTGAAGCAAGTCCAACAGCCCTAGATGCAATATTAGATTTGTCAAATTCTTCTGTCCTAAACTTTAATTATACTAACACATCAAGTCGTCTCTACGGGACCTCTGAGGAGAAAACTCATTTCATACATGGGCGAATTGATTTAGATAGAACTTTCAGTCGTATCAATACTATGGTTTTTGGAATTGAAGATAAAGAAATTAATGTTAATAGTGATTTGATTCCTTACCAGAAATACTATCAACGAGTTGTTAAGGAAACTGGAAAAAAGTTTGAGGATTTTTTTTGTATAAGAAATTTAAAGAAAAGAGATATCCCAGGAAGCAATTTACAAACCATCCAAGGTACTTCTAAAAATATAGTTGTGTTTGGTCACTCTGTAGATCCTCTAGATAAAGAGATATTTCAAAAATGTTTTGAATTAACAATAACAAGGAAATATAATTCTAGATTTATTTTCACTTATTTTGATGAGCAAGCAAAACGTTCAATTATTAAGAATCTAGCAATCATTCTAGGTAAAGAAAAGCTGATTGAATTAACAGGGAAACAGAAAATTGTATTTATAAAGAGTGATGATAAGGATGGTATGAAAGATGCTCTACTACCATGATAAAGTCAAAAAGTAATTGAATTTATAGAAAACAATGGTCAAATATTATTTTAAAAATAGTTCATAGCCCACTCGTTCTCCCTAGTTCGAGTGGTTTTTCTTGAAATATGATAAAATAGAAAAGATAATACATTAATTAAGGAAAGTAAAAATGGCAAGTAAAGAAAATGCAGAACGCAAGGAGCTGCATCGTAAAATTTGGGCGATTGCGGACGATGTTCGTGGAGCTGTAGATGGTTGGGATTTTAAGCAATATATCCTAGGAATCCTTTTCTATCGCTTTATTTCAGAGCATATGGCAGACTATTTTGACCGCGCTGAGCATGAGGCTGGCGACTTAGAATTTCGTTATGCTGAATTGAGTGACCAAGAAGCTGAGCAAGATTTCAAACCAGGAACAGTTGAGGATAAGGGATTCTTTATTCTTCCGAGTCAACTATTTAAAAATGTTGTCGAGAATGCCTCGCAAAATGAAAATTTAAACGAAGACTTGGCCAATATTTTCCAAGCTATTGAGAAATCAGCGATTGGCTTCAAATCAGAGGATGATATCAAAGGTTTGTTTGATAACTTGGATACACGAAGCAATATCCTTGGTGGAACTGTTCCAGAAAAAAATAAACGACTTTCTGACATTCTAAATGGTATCAATAGCATTAACTTTGGTAACTTTGAGGAAAATGACATCGATGCATTTGGGGATGCTTATGAGTTCTTGATTTCCAACTATGCAAGTAATGCAGGAAAAAGTGGGGGTGAATTTTTCACACCTCAGACAGTCTCTAAACTACTAGCTCGTCTAGTGATGGTCGGCAAGGACAAGATTAACAAGGTTTATGACCCAACATGTGGTTCAGGCTCTCTCCTTCTTCAAATGAAAAAACAATATGAAGACCATATTCTAGAAGACGGATTTTTTGGTCAGGAAATTAATATGACCAACTACAACTTGGCTCGTATGAATATGTTCTTACACAATATCAACTACAATAACTTTGATATTAAGCGAGGAGATACCCTTTTAAATCCTCAGCATTTAGAAGAAAAGCCATTTGATGCTATCGTTTCTAACCCCCCGTATTCTGTCAAATGGGTGGGAGATGGAGATCCAACTCTGATAAATGATGACCGTTTCGCTCCAGCGGGGAAACTAGCTCCTAAGTCAAAAGCTGACTTTGCCTTTATCATGCATAGTCTCAACCACCTGTCTAATAAAGGTCGAGCAGCTATTGTATGTTTTCCAGGAATTTTCTATCGTGGAGGAGCTGAAAAGACTATTCGTCAGTATCTAGTAGATAACAACTTTGTTGAAGCAGTGATTTCTCTTCCAGACAATCTCTTCTTTGGAACTTCTATCGCAACGACGATCTTGGTTTTGGCAAAAAATAAACTAGAGAACAAAACGCTCTTTATCGATGCGAGTAAGGAATTCAAAAAAGAGACTAACAACAATGTTTTGACGGATAGTAATATCGAACATATAGTTGAATTATTCTCTAATTATCAAAATGTTGACTATAAATCTGCTCTTGTTGATAATGATGTGATTGGTTCAGAGCAGGATTATAACCTATCTGTTTCAACCTATGTCGAACAAGAAGATACACGTGAGAAGATTGATATAGATGTTCTCAATAAAGAAATAGCTGAGACTGCCAAGATTGATTACTTGCGTGCAGAGATAGATAAGATTGTAGAGGAATTGAACCATGGCAAATGATGTGATTCTCTATAGAACTGATGACGGTAAGTCTGCTATTGAACTCCACTTGGATAATGGAACGGTCTGGCTGACCCAACAAGAACTAGCTGAGCTCTTTCAAACTTCCAAGCAAAACATTAGTAAACATATCAAGGCCATCTTTGAAGATGGTGAGTTGGATGAAACAGTGGTTGTCAACTATCAGTTGACAACCACTCGTCACGGTGCAATGGCTGGGAAAACTCAGTCAAAAAAAGTCGCCTTTTATAATCTCGATATGATTTTGGCGATTGGTTATCGTGTGCGTTCCCCTCGTGGAATCCAGTTCAGACTCTATGCTTCGACAGTCTTGAAAGAGTATCTGATTAAGGGCTTTGCCATGGATGATGAGCGCTTGAAAAACTTGGGTGGAGGCTCTTACTTTAAAGAACTCCTTGAAAGAATCCGAGACATCCGCTCGAGTGAAAAAGTCTTTTATCGTCAGGTCTTGGATCTCTTTGCTACATCAAGTGACTATAATGCAAATTCACCAGAGGCAAAGAAATTCTTTGCGACGGTTCAAAACAAGATGCATTACGCCATTCACCACAATACTGCCAGCGAACTCATCTACAATCGTATTGATAGTGAAAAGGAGTTTCTGGGCTTAACTACCTTTAAGGGAGACCTCCCTACTCTATCTGAAGCAAAAGTTGCCAAGAATTATCTGACAGAAAAGGAACTCCGTGGGCTTAACCAGCTTGTATCAGGATATCTAGACTTTGCTGAAAGACAGGCAGAGCGAGAAGAAGTCATGACTATGGCTGACTGGGTAACACACGTAGATCGTATCCTTCAGGCTACTGGAGAAGACTTACTGGACAATAGTGGCTCTATCTCTCGTGAACAGATGGAGCATAAGGTGGATAAGGAATATAAGAGCTACCAAGCCAAGACCCTCAGTCAAGTTGAAAAAGATTACCTCAAGGAAATCAAAAGTATTGAAAATCTAGCCAAGGAAGGAGGTAAGTGATGAACATCCTAGAAGAAATCCAGAACTGTCCCGTTGAGTGGAAAGAGTTGGGGGAAGTGTGTGAAATTGTCAGAGGAAATGGGTTACAGAAAAAAGATTTTTTAGATGAAGGCATACCTTGTATTCATTATGGACAAATATATACATATTACAGTAGTTACGTATATAAAACGAAATCATTTATCTCTTTTTCTTTATCTGAAAAGTTGAAAAAAGCACAAACCGGCGATATTATTGTAGCTACAACTAGTGAAAATATAGAAGATGTGGGAAAATCTATTGTTTGGTTAGGAGATGGTGATGTATGCATTGGAGGTCATTCTTGTATAATGAAAACGAGAGAAAATTCAAAGTATATAAACTATTATATGCAATCTATTTTCTTTCAAAAACAGAAAGAAAAGCAAGTTATTGGCACTAAAGTTATAGAGCTTTATCCTAAAAATCTATCAAAAATTAAAATCCCAATTCCTCCTCTAGAAATTCAAGAAAAAATCGTGCAAATACTTGACAAATTCACGGATTATGTTACAGAATTGACCTCAGAATTGACCTCAGAATTGACCTCACGTAAAAAGCAATATTCTTATTATCGAGATACACTCTTATCATTTGAGGATGAGGTCTATCAAGTTGAGTGGAAGACACTGGGGGAAGTGGCAGAAAATTTAGATAACATGAGAAAGCCAGTGGCAAAAGGAGGGCGTAGTTTAGGTATTTATCCATATTATGGTGCTTCTGGAATAGTAGATTATGTTGATAGTTTTATATTTGATGGAGACTATCTTTTGATATCAGAGGATGGAGCAAATTTAGTTGTTCGTAAAACCCCCATTGCATTTTCCATTTCAGGTAAAACATGGGTAAATAACCATGCTCATGTATTAAAATTTGATAACATTATTAATCAAAAGTTTGTTAACTATTATTTAAATTATCTAGATTTATCACCTTATATTACTGGAGCAGCGCAACCAAAGCTAAATCAACAAAATTTAAATAACATTAAGATTCCTTACCCTTCTCTCGAAATCCAGTCTCGTATTGTTCAAGTTCTAGACAACTTTGACAAGGTTTGTAATGACCTAAACATTGGACTTCCAAAGGAGATTGAACTTCGTCAAAAACAGTATGAATATTTTAGAGAAAAACTCTTGACATTCGTCGCCGAAGGCGAGTACACTGAGAGTAGAGTAGAGTAGAGGAGTGGGACAACTCCGCTATTATCAAACTTTTACAGTGGGTATTTGGTCCAATTCGAGTGGAGTTGGGAACAATTTGTGAATTTGTAAGAGGAAATGGACTTCAGAAGAAAGATTTTACGGAAATCGGGAAATCTGTTATCCATTACGGACAAATTTATACTAAATATGACTTTACAGTCACTGAAACTCTATCCAAAACTAGTGTAATAGTGTTTGAGAAACTAAAAAAAGCTTATCCTAATGATTTGATAATGGCAACAACATCTGAAAATGTTGAAGATGTTGGGAAAGCGATTGTTTGGGAAGGGAAAGAAGAGATTGGAATTTCTGGGGATAGTTATATCATTCAAACGAACCAAAATTCACGTTACTTAAATTATTGGTTTCGGTCTACATCTTTTCAATCTCAAAAGGAAAGAAAAGTAACTGGAACAAAAGTTATTCGTATCAATTCGAAGGATATGGAAAAATTTAAAATTGTTCTTCCATCACTCACTGAACAAAAAAGAATTGTCTCCATTCTTGACAATTTCAACACCTTAACCAACTCTATTTCTGAAGGTCTTCCAAAAGAAATCGAACTAAGACAGAAACAGTATGAATACTGGAGAGAACAATTATTAAACTTTACTAGATAAATTCTTTAATCATTATGAGATAGGATCTCAATTAAAACAAAAAAAGGAAGCATGCTATGGTTGACTATTCAAAAATACATGAAGTAATTGCGGAAACAAATGAAGGGATTCTCTTGGCTGAGTATCAACCAGAGTATCGTACGGATAGAGAATATCAGACAGAGGCTGATTTAGAAAATCAGTTAATTTCTGATTTGGTGAATCATCTCAACTATGAACGCTTAAATATTCATACACCTGAAGAGCTCTTAGCAAATGCAAAGGTGCAAATAGAAAAACTCAATAAGGTGACTTTTACGAATGCTGAGTGGGATCGCTTTGTAGTAGAGTATCTGGATTGTCCCAATGAAGGATTAGTTGAAAAAACTCGAAAAATCCAAGAGAATTATATCTATGATTTTGTCTTTGATGATGGACGAATTAAAAATATTTTCATCCTTGATAAGAAAAACATTCATAACAACAGCATGCAGGTCATCAACCAAGTGACCCAAGTGGGTAGCCATACCAACCGTTATGATGTCACGATTTTAGTGAATGGTCTTCCATTAGTTCAGATTGAATTAAAGAGACGAGGAGTTCGTCTGCAAGAAGCCTTTAATCAGCTTCACCGTTATAGTAAGGAAAGTTTCAATAGCGAGAATTCTTTGTATAAGTATATTCAGATTTTTGTTATTTCGAATGGTACTTATACACGCTATTTTGCCAATACAACGGCTCAAAATAAAAATCATTATGAGTTCACTTGTGAATGGGCAGACCGCAAAAATAAAACAATTCACGACCTGGAAGACTTTGCTGTTACCTTTTTGAGCAAACGAGTTCTTTTAGAAGTTTTAACCAAGTATTGTGTCTTTGATGCTGATAATACCTTGCTCATCATGCGCCCTTATCAGATAGCTGCAACAGAGAGTATTTTACGAAAGATTCATTCCACAAATGAAATGAAGAATTTCGGTACGATTAATGCTTGTGGCTATATCTGGCATACGACGGGTTCTGGGAAAACTTTGACCAGCTTTAAGACCGCTCGTTTAGCAACAGAGTTGGACTATATTGATAAAGTGATATTTGTGGTGGATAGAAAAGACCTAGATTATCAAACCATGAAGGAATATCAAAAATTCCAACCAAATTCAGTAAATGGTAGTAACAATACAAAAGAACTCCAACGTAATATTGAAGAAAATGATGGTAAAATCGTTGTCACAACTATTCAGAAGTTAAATAAATTTATAACAGCAAATCCAAATCATGAAATCTACAGTAAGAAATGTGTCTTGATTTTTGACGAGTGCCATCGCTCCCAGTTTGGAAAGGCGCAAAAGCGTATCAAAAAAGCTTTTAAACAGTATGCTTTATTTGGATTTACAGGTACTCCGATTTTCCCAGAAAATAGCTTAACAGGAGAAACAACACAAGAGGTTTTTGGAGAGCAACTTCATAACTACGTTATAACAGATGCTATTCGAGATAAAAAAGTCTTGAAGTTCAAAGTCGACTATAACTATATCAAGCCTGAAATAAACAAGTATAGAGAAGCTGAAAAAGCAGTTGGTCAAGAGATTGATGAGAAGAAACTCAAAAAGATGGAGAAGGAGCTCCTATTGCATCCAGAACGGATAGCAACCATTACAGAGTACCTGTTGAGAGTTTATAATGACAAGACGCATCGGAGTAAATATTACACTCATAAACAAAAAAAGATGCAAGGTTTTAATGCTATGTTGGCTGTACAAAGTATTGAAGCAGCAAAACTATACTATGAAGAACTCCAGCAGCAACAGGCAACTCTACCAGAAGTTAAGCGTTTGAAGGTCGCTACTATCTTTAGCTTTGCGCCTAACGAAGAACAGTCAGCTTATGGAGAGATTCAAGATGAAGAGCTAGACCCTCAAGATACAGCCATGTCTCTTTCATCTAAAGAGTTTCTTTCTAAAGCAATCTATGACTATAATCAAATGTTCAAGACCAACTTTTCGACTGATGGGAAAGAGTTTCAAAATTATTATCGAGACCTTTCAAAACGAGTTAAGTCTAAGGAAGTGGATTTACTGATTGTAGTGGGAATGTTCTTGACGGGATTTGATGCTCCAACAATGAATACTCTCTTTGTCGATAAAAATCTTCGTTATCATGGATTGATTCAGGCATTCTCTAGAACTAATCGAATTTTTAACGAGGTTAAACCTTTTGGCAATATCGTTTGTTTCCGTGATTTAGAAAAGGCTACGCAAGAAGCTATTAAGACTTTTGGAGATACAAATAAGCTTGAAATCATCTTAGAAAAAAGTTTTAGTGAATACATGGATGGTTTCGTTGACCAAGTAACAGGTATTGAGGTCAAAGGATATACTACAGTCTGTCAGGAAATTTTGGAAAGATTCCCGAACCCGCAAGAAATTGAGACAGAGCATGAGAAAAAAGAGTTTGTTAAGTTATTTGGTGAGTTGTTGAAACTTGATAATGTTCTTCGAAATTATGATGAATTCCAAGAAATCGACAAACCTATTTCAGAAGGTTATCTTCAGGATTTAAGAAGTGCCTATGTGGAAATTCGAGATGAGTTTTTGAACCTTAAACACTATGAAAAGATTAAAGATTTAGAGATTGACCTTTCAGATGTTGAATTTGAAATTGAATTACTAAAAACTGATGAGATTAACCTAGACTATATCTTGGCATTGATTGTTGAAAAATCGAAGAATTCTGAGTCTAAAGAAGTAATGAAAGCAGAAGTTAGTCGTGTGATTCGTTCTAGTATTGATATCCGTGCTAAAGAAGAGTTGGTTATTGGATTTATCAATGACACCGATTTGCAAAAATTGAAAGACCATGATGGGATTATCCATGCTTTCTACGAATATGGCAAGGAGCGCAAGAAAATCGCGATTCAAGACCTCGCTGAGGCTGAGAAACTTGTAGATGATTACCAATTATTCATAGACAAATCAATTCAACGAGGTTATGCTGAAAATAGTGGGACTGATTTGGATTCGATTATTCCACCCACTTCTCGTAGACAGGGAGCGCGTGAACGGAAAAAGCAAGAAGTTTTACGTAAGATTCAGTTGTTAGTAGAGACTTATTCAGGTATTTAAGGATTGTTGACTAATATCTGTTAGAAAAATCAGACTCCACAAAAAACACTATTTATTCCTCTCATAATTCGCTCATTTTTAAGATATAACTTTGTTTCCATATTTCCGGGGAACTAGTAGAAAGTAAGGAGAAGTATGGAAAATAACAACCAACGTGCCCTTTGCCAGCAACTCTGGGCTAGAAACAAATACCTCGTGTTGAGTCATTCCAGCAATATTTACAATGAGATCCGCCAATACATGAAGAATGAAGAGGTGGAGGTAAGTCATGTTCAAGAACTGATCGATCGTGCCTGTCAGATTCCAGAACGCAGGGGTCAGGTTTGCAATGCCTTTCAGCATATTTGGGGCTATTTCAAAAAGAAAGCGACAGAAGCTGAGAGAAAAGACTACATGCTCTTGCTGGATTGCTATCACTTTGGTCAGGCTTCTAAGGAAGACTTGATTGCTAAGACTCGATACTTGCTTGATCGCTATCCAAATACCTACTTGCAACATTCGACTTTACTGAAAGGAGACTCTCATGAGACTTTGGCATGAGGCTTTGATTTCACAGCTTCCGCGTCCTCAACTTTTGGGGCAACATCGGGAGTGTTGCGCCCTCCGTGGCAATGGCTGGGGTAGAAAGCATGCGACGGTGGACTATGTTTTTACCCACTCGCCCTATCGCCTCTATGCCTACCATGACTTGATCATGGAGGAGATGACGAGTCGAGGCTACAATGTCAGTCCAGAGTGGTTGGATAAAAATTACCGAGGCAAGACCTGCCCTCCTTATGAAGATTTGGCAGAGGAAAAGTTGACTAGTCCTATATACAGCGAACATGACGCTGCCTACTATAAGGAGTGTCTGGACAATCTCCGAGAGAAGGGGATTGACCTATAGTCTTTTCTAATAACAAGCCATAGTCACTTATAAGAATTACTAATAAGGCGTTTGAACAGTCTAACTAAAATCCAGATATAAAACAAGCTACACAAAGGATTTGAGGCATTTGTCTCAGGTCTTTTTCTTTTGTATAAAATAGAGATATAGTTTGAAACTATATCAAAGCCTAATTTTTTACAATTATACAGATGATTTCTTTTCTGTTAAGATAGTTTCAACAACAAATTTTGGAGGACACATCATGTCAACTACAATCATCGGTTTCCCTCGTTTGGGCGAATTCCGCGAATTAAAATTTACAACTGAAAAATACTTTAGAAAAGAAATCTCAGAAGAAGAACTCTTGGCAGCAGCAAAAGACTTGCGTGCTAAACACTGGAACATTGTCAAAGAAAAAGGCATCACTGAAATTCCATCAAATGACTTTTCTCACTATGACAACTTCCTAGATGCAGCTTTCCTTTTCAACGTGGTACCTGCTTCAGTTCAAAACTTGGACTTGTCTGACCTTGAGCGCTACTTCGCTTTGGGTCGTGGTTACCAAGGAGAAAAAGGGGACGTTCGCGCTCTTCCAATGAAGAAATGGTTCAACACCAACTACCACTACATCGTTCCTAAATTTGAAAAAGACACTCAAGTTAAACTTGCAGGTCACAAGATCTTCGATGAGTTCCAAGAAGCAAAAGAACTTGGATTGAACACTCGTCCTGTTCTTGTAGGTCCATTCACTTTTCTTCAATTGTCAGATTTTGAAGAAGGTGTGAAAGCAGAAGACTTCGTAGACAGCTTAGTGGCTGCTTACCAAGAAGTTTTTGCAAAATTGGCTGAACTTGGTGCGACTCGCATCCAATTGGATGAAGCGGCTCTTGTAAAAGACTTGACAGCTGAAGAAAAAGCTCTCTTCTTGAACCTCTACAACAAACTTTTGGCTGATAAGAAAGGTCTTGAAGTCTTGCTTCAAACATACTTTGGTGACGTTCGTGACGTTTACGATGACCTTGTAAACTTGCCAGTAGATGCTATCGGTCTTGATTTCGTTGAAGGTAAGAAAACTCTTGAATTGGTTAAAGGTGGCTTCCCAGCTGACAAGACTCTCTACGCAGGTATTGTCAATGGTAAAAACATCTGGCGTAATAACTACGAAAAGAGCTTGGCTGTTCTTGAGCAAATCCCAGCTGAAAACATCGTTTTGACTAGCTCATGCTCACTTCTTCATGTGCCATTTACAACTGCTAATGAAGAATTTGAACCAGCAATCTTGAACCACTTTGCCTTTGCAGTTGAAAAATTGGATGAGATTCGTGATTTGGATGCTATCCGCAATGGTCAAGGTGAAGAAGCACTTGCAGCTAACAAAGAACTCTTTGCGACTGAGCGTGTTGGTGAAAATGCTGAACTTCGTGCGCGTATCGCTGGCTTGACAGATGCAGACTACACTCGTTTGCCAGCCTTTGCAGAACGTGAAGCTATCCAAGAAGAAGCTTTCAAACTTCCAGCTCTTCCAACAACAACTATCGGTTCATTCCCTCAAACTAAGGAAGTTCGTGCTAAACGTTTGGCTTACCGTAAAGGTGAATTGTCTCAAGAAGAGTACGACGCTTTCCTTGCTGAAACGATCGATGAATGGATCAAATGGCAAGAAGATATCGACTTTGATGTCCTTGTTCACGGTGAATTTGAGCGTAATGACATGGTTGAGTACTTTGGTCAAAACTTGTCAGGTTACCTCTTCTCTAAGAATGGTTGGGTACAATCATACGGTATGCGTGGGGTGAAACCACCAATCATCTGGGGTGATGTCACTCGTCTCAACCCTATCACTGTTAAATGGTCTAGCTATGCACAAAGCCGTACACACAAACCTGTTAAAGGTATGTTGACTGGACCTGTTACCATCCTCAACTGGTCATTCCCACGTGAAGACATCTCTATCAAGGATTCAACTCTTCAAATCGCTCTTGCTATCAAGGATGAAGTACTTGACCTTGAAGCTGCTGGTGTGAAAATCATCCAAATCGACGAGGCTGCTCTTCGTGAGAAATTACCACTCCGTCGTAGCGACTGGTACGAAGACTACCTTGACTGGGCTATTCCTGCCTTCCGCTTGGTACACTCAACAGTAGCACCAGACACTCAAATCCACACTCACATGTGTTACTCAGAATTTACAGATATCATCCCAGCTATCGACAACATGGATGCAGATGTTATTTCCTTTGAAGCTAGTCGTTCAAACCTTGAAATCTTGGACGAACTAAAAGCGAAAAACTTCCAAACAGAAGTGGGACCTGGGGTTTACGATATCCACTCACCTCGTGTACCAAATGAAGGCGAAATCGATAATACTATCGAAGCCATCCTTGCTAAAGTGCCAAGCAAGAAAGTTTGGATCAACCCTGACTGTGGTTTGAAAACACGTGGTATTCCAGAAACAAAAGAAAGCTTGATCCGCCTTGTTGAAGCAGCTAAAGCTGCGCGTGAGAAATTGTAAGATAAGGATTTCTCTAGAAGCACTGTTTGGTCAATCTGCCTGTTTCACTTGGATTCTAGGAATCCAGCTAACGAAAAAAATCAACTAGAAAAGGATAATGACTATGTCACGCCAAACACCGTCACTCTCATTTGAAGTGTTCCCTCCCAACCCAGCCGTGGGTAATGATAACATTATTTCTGCTCTTCAAGATATGCAGGAGTTGGCTCCTCACTTTATCAGTGTAACTGCCAGTAATAATAAATTTAATATCAAGGAAACGACGGTCCGTTTGGCTGACTTTATCCAAAATGATTTGGCGATTCCGACTATTGCTCACTTGCCAGCCATCTATTTGACCAAGGGCAAGGTTGCTGAAACGATTGCCGACTTGGACAAGGTTGGGGTACAGAAAATCTTGGCTCTTCGTGGGGATATTATTCCTGATGTGGAACCACAAAAGGATTTCCGCTACGCAACTGACTTGATTGAGTTCATCAAGGAACAAGCCCCTCACTTTGATATTGTTGGTGCTTGTTATCCGGAAGGACATCCAGATTCACCAAATCAGATTTCAGATATTCAAAATCTTAAGAAGAAAGTGGATGCAGGTTGTTCGAGCCTTGTAACTCAGCTTTTCTTTGACAATGAGCGCTTCTATGATTTCCAAGACAAGTGCATCTTGGCTGGGATTGATGTTCCCATTCATGCAGGGATTATGCCAATTCTGAATCGAAATCAAGCTC